>NZ_CP150248.1:600000-900000 GCF_037975285.1 Ornithinibacillus sp. FSL M8-0202 | reverse complement strand
GATAGAAGGGGTCCGGAAAGTAGAAGCTTCTGATGTAAATTTAAAAGTTATTGCAAATAAAGGGATCAATTTAGTCAGTGAATTAGTCTCCCTTGCCAATAACCATCATATTAAAATGATTAATTTTCATACGGAGACTCCGAGTTTGGAGGATGTATTCCTTCATTTGACTGGTCGAACTTTACGCGATTAAGGAGGTGTAGGAATGGGTAGCTTTATCAAAAAGGATTTATTAATTATGTGGCGAGATCGAAAAGAACTTATTACAGTTCTCTTGCTCCCGATTATTTTAGTAGTCGTACTAAATTTTGTTTTTTCTGGATTGCTAGGTAATGATAAAGAGTCTGAGCTTGATTTACAATTAGCGGTCGTAAATCAAGATAATCATGCAGACTTACAAGCCCAAATGAAGGATAAGTTAATGGATAACGAATCTGTTGGGAAAGAAGAAGTAGCTGTATTGGTAGAACAAGCAAGTCAGCTGAATCCAGCTTCGATGCTATTACATTACCTAGAAAGTGATGATTTAAAGAGCTTCGTAACAATACAAGAGCTTGAAGAAGCAGATGCTATAACAAAAGCAGAAGATGGTGAAGTAGACGGCATTCTAATTATACCGGAAGGGTTTAGTGCCGATAGTCTATATGCAGCCTTTGTCGGACAGAGTCCAACCACTTCATTGGAATTAAAAATAGAAAAAGAAACTCAAAATAATCGTATTTTATTTGATATCATTCAGGGGTTTACAGATCAATTGAATTATCAATTTGCACTACAGGAATTAGATGCTTCTCAAGTAGAGATAGTAACTCCAGAAGGTGGAATCGAAAAAGTAGGAGCAGGTGATAGTTTTACACTAACTCAATATTTTACGATAGCAATGGGAGCATTGTTTGCCTTATTTCTAGCCTCGACCGTTGCTACTAAAGCAGGAGTAGAAATTAGAGAAAGAGTATTTTACCGTATTCAATTATCTAATAGTAATCCAATCCTCTATTTAATTGGAAAAATGGTATCTACTTTCATCTTAACTTGGCTGCAAATGATGTTTATTTTTGTATTTGCTCATTTTGTCCTTGATGCCTTTGCTGACAGGTCATTAAGTTTCTGGCTTGGCCTTATAGGAATTGTTACTTTACTTGCTATTGCTATTGCTAGTTTGGCAGCAATGTTCACAAGTATTTCGCTTCGCGTGATGAGTATTGATACAGCAAATGGGATCTTTATGCTATTTATTTTATTGTTCGGTATTATCGGTGGAAACTTTGTTCCTATTTATATATTACCGGATTGGCTTATGAAAATTGGTGAATGGACACCAAACGGGCTATCTTTAGTAATGCTCACTAATTGGATTCAGTTCGAAGAGTTATCAAACATCTTCACATCCATTCTGATTTTGATTGGGTTCTTCCTTTTATTTTTGATAATTAGTTTGGCCTTGTATCCAAAAAGGGGGAAAGCATAATGAAGTCAGTTTTATGGGCGCAATTTATTAAAGATAAGCGAAACCCGCTTTTCATCCTATTATTTATAGCTGCAAGCATTCTAGGTATCCTTTTATTTGCTGGAGGTGTTCAATCGCCGACAAAGGTTACTATCTTTAGTGAAGAGGAAAATGCCTCTGAAATAGTAGAGAAATGGCAAGAGCTGTTAAATATGGATAGCTCATTTACGTTCGAAATTGGTACTCCTGAACAGGCTCGTGAAGATGTAACAGATGGAAGAATTGACGTAGCATTAAAATTAATGGACATGGATTACCGGTTAGTCATAGCTAGTGAGCTTCCAACTATTTCTTTAGTTCGTCAACACGTGGAAAAAGTGTTTCAACGCGAAGCACAAATTCGCGCAGTGGCTGAAGCGGAAGAGGATGAAAATGTTCGAAGCAAGATCAATAGCTACCTTGAAAACGCACCATTTCACATAGAAACGAGAGGACTAGACGGAGAAGAGCTTCCGAATTTTAACATGAGTACTCAATTATTGTTTGCTTTTACCTTTTTAGTTGCTATGTTTATCCTAGGTTTGAAAGTGAACAATGTGACACATGATAAAGTTTCTGGTGTTTGGAATCGAATGATATTATCACCAATTAGTAAAGTAAGTATGTATAGCGGATATATTTTATATAGCTTTCTAATAACCATGTTTCAAATTGTGGTTGTGTTGCTCCTATTTAAGTATGTCATGAACTATGAATTAGGGGATCATTTAGGGCTAATTATCGTAATTTCTGCGTTTTTTGTTTTTAGTATGATTAGTATTGCTATGTTAATTACTGGATTTGTAAAAACTCCAGAACAATTTTTAAGCATTTACCCTTCAGTCATACCACTATTACCACTTATTAGTGGAGTTTATATGATGCCAGGTACGATAACCAATCCAGTGTTATTGTTTATTGCTGACTTATTTCCGTTGTCCCATGCAATGGATGCATTAATGTCTGTCATATTTAATGATGGTAGATTGGGAGATATTATGAGGTCTCTATTGATTATGTTACTAATTGGAGTCGTGGCGATGGGAATAGGGATTAATATGATTGAACGGAGGAAATAGTATTCATTACGTTTAATGAATAGGTGAAAAAGCTCTCGAGTGTAAAAGACCGAGAGTTTTTTCAATTTAGACAGTAGAAGAGCGTTAAATCTCAGCCTAGAAAACAGTGATCTAAAATGAAGCTAAACATGATAAAAGAAGAATAAAAAAGGCGGATGAGAAGCAACTAGTTAGAAACTTCCACTTTTTGTATATATAATAGGAGAAGTATTAATAAAAACAACGTTGTCTTCATCTAAAAAGAAAAGACGTAGATTTTGAGGTGGAATGTTTGAAGAACACAGGATTAGTATTAGAAGGTGGAGGAAGCAGAGGAATCTATACGGCTGGCGTTATTCATTATTTAATGGAGCAGAATATATACCTTCCATATGTAATTGGTGTATCTGCAGGTGCTTGTAATGGTTCGTCTTATGTCGCGCGGCAAATAGAGCGAAATAGAGCGGTTCTGATTGATTACTTAGACCATCCCGATTATATATCATTTCGAAACTTCGTAAAGAAAAGAGAAATTTTTGGGATGGATTTTTTATTTGACGTGTTACCAAATGAACTAGAGCCTTTTGATTTTGATGCATTTTATGCTGCAAAAGAGGAGTTTGTCATTGGTGTTACCGACTGTATGACTGGGGAGCCTGTTTTTTATAAAAGGGAAGATTATAAAGATGAAATATTAAAGATAATTCGGGCATCGAGCTCCTTGCCATTATTCGCACCAGTTGTTGAATATGATAATCGAAGTTTGCTAGATGGAGGTATTTCCGATCCAATTCCAATCAAGCAATCGGTAAAAGACGGGAATCAAAAAAATGTCGTCATTTTAACGAGAAATAGAGGTTATGTTAAAAAGCCACAATCATTTGGATGGTACATGCGCAAAAAATATAAACAATACCCCGGTCTATTAAAAGCAATAGAAAGACGTCACCATGTATATAATGAAACATTAAATTATATATTTGAAGAGGAGAAAAAAGGAAATGTGTTTGTCATCAGCCCATCTGAAAAGTTAGAAGTTGGACGTGTGGAAAGAAGTAAAGCTAAACTAACCGACCTATATCATCTAGGGATGAAGGATGTAAAAAAACTGTCGGAGGAATTAAGGGAATTTTTATCCTAGTTGAAGAAATAATCACCATGAGAAGAGTATTATAGAATCATATATAATAAATCGCACCTCTTAACAAGGAGGTGCGATACTATTTTGTATTAGATATTTTAATATATGATAAAATCTGCTCTAAATATAGACTAGTGTTATTGGCATTTCCCACCGAACCTAAATCTCTCAGAATTTGAATGGTTTGTCGTAGTTTAGCCTCTCCAGATTCCTTGTTCCCTAACTTTAACTCTGAGGCTCCCTTTAGTTGCAGGATTTTAAGCCGTTCAAATAATTTATCTTCGGGTAATTGTATGGCATCAAGATAGGAGAAAAATTCCGTAATTTCCTGTTCGTATGTTAATTCTTCGGGAAAGCGATTAACTGGACCTATTAAGTAGGTAATGGTATTGATAAGGATAGCAGTAATCGTATCACGTGCTTTTTTTAATTCTTGATAACGGCTGCTTTTTATGTATGCTGTCTTAGAAAGCTGTATCACTACACCAGGATCAAGAAAGAACATCGTAGCGCTATAGAGAGCTAATTCGTAATATCCCCATACTTCGACCCGAAATAAATAATCTGTTAACAGATCGATTTCCGCTTTATTCACATTTTCGTCCATCATGGTGGAGCTCACCATACTATCGTAAACCTCAAGCATTAATACATTAAAATAATATGTTTCTATTCCATAACGCTCCCACTTTTTCATTTCTTGATCTTTTAGTTGCTTTAATCGATCTGAATTTTGACTAGTGTAGGCTGTATTGACTAGCTGGAAGAATTGTTCGAGCTGGCTTGGTTGGTAGTCGTGATGTACATATATAAATTCATCCATACTGAGCATCAGCTTGTCTAAAATTCTTGTGAAAATTCCAAGTGTTATATCCGAATCACCACGTTCAAATTTTGATAAAAATGAAATGGAACATACTCCATCAGCTAGCTCTTTCATCGTTACCCCTTTTTGCTTACGAATTATTCGAAAGGTTTCTCCATAGCTCCTCAATATTCTAACCACCTAACCTCAAATTCCACTATATGAAAGTTTTATAAATATTGCTAACCATCCAAATTAAAATAAACATACAACAAGTTCTTTTCCATTAGTATAACGGAAGAAATTAGAGGAGGATAATGAAATGAAAGAATTAAGGCATTATATTGCAGCGAATGGAACGATAATTGATGTGGAAAATGAAGTTTCTTTTGAGGGTTCTATTGAAATCTGTGATGGGAAAATAAGCAGGATTTATAGACAAAATGAAGCATTACCAGATGATATTAGTGTAGTGGATGTGAGTGGAAAGTATCTTATTCCTGGATTAATTGATATGCATTGCCATATTCAAGAACGATTTGCACCACATTTTTTAGCATCAGGGGTAACAACGGTCCGTAACACCGCGGGAAATGTATTTCTACTTAAGAATATGATTGATGCTCCATTCGATGTACCTACTCCACGTGTATATGCTGCAGACCGCATGATTGATGGACCCCCTGGCCTATGGGGACCAACCAGTTTTGGAAATCTAGTAACTGATGACCCAGAAATAGCTAGAAAAGAAGTGAGAAGACAGGCTGAAGCAGGGGCAAAATTTATTAAAGTGTATGGGCTGATAAAGAAAGAGGTTTTACAGGCAGTGGTGGAAGAGGCGAGAGAATTTAATCTAGAAGTAAGTTGTGATCTCATCCATGCAAAGGAATTGAATGCTTTAGAAGCAGCAGAAATTGGAGTGACATGGTTTGAGCATGCTTCAGGATTTGTACAAGCTCTTTATGATGGCTGGCATCCAACCGCGGATCAAGAAAAGTGGCGTCATATTGATTGGGAGAAACCAGATGAGGCGAGAATCAAAGCATTGTGTGAGGAAATGCTTAAGCATCATGTGAAGCTTTGCCCTACTTTAGTGCTTACGGACCAAGTAACACAGCAACCTAACCCGTGGTATCCCAAAAATAAAGTAACCGAGTCACTTAAGAAAGAAGGGATTTTAATCGATCACTGGGAAAAAAATGCGGAACAGGAAGCACTACTAAAAGAGCAGATCGGTATATTAGATCTGTTTACGAAAACAGTTGCCAAAACCTATGCCGATTTGGGAGGAACCGTTGTCGCAGGAACGGACACTCCTGCACTTATTTGGACCTTCCCAGGCATGGCTTTACATCGTGAATTAGAGTTATTTGTAGAAATTGGATTTTCAGAAATAGAGGCATTACAGGCTGCAACAATCCAGGCTGCCAGGTCTATCCAAATGGAGGAAATGGGTGTAATAAAAGAAGGGTTTATCGCGGATTTAGTCGTATTAGATGCGAATCCATTGATTGATATTCAACATACGAAGAGCATTCATCACATAATTAAAGGAGGAAAAATTTATTCACAAGATGAAATACTAAGTAACGTTCCAAGTGACGAATATATGGATAAGTTGCTAGCTGATTTTCAGATCGAATGGGAAAAAATTGAATCAGTGCAAAGCTAAAACATGAATTCATAGGCAGGTAAGGGTTGGGGATTTATATGATCAGCATAGGCAGAGGAGTACTAGTTTAAATCCGAGTTATGTACGTACTGGAAAAAGTAGTACTTAAGTAAGATAAAAACAAGGGATAGTCAGTTTAACTATCCCTTGTTTTTAATAGTAAAGATGTTAATGTGTTTCGATTACTAATGGTACAAATTTTTGATTATCTACATCAACTAATCCCATATCGGTTATTTTTGCTTTTGGTATAACAGGAAGTGTAGCGATTATTAATCGATGGATTGGATTTTTTCCGGGCATCATGCTTGCTTCAATTCGGTCCAAGAAAGCATTAATCCGTGGTGAAAATTCTTCAGCACTCTCCGTTGTCATTAACCCTGCAATCGGTAATTTAAGTTCAGCAACGATTTCCCCGTTTTTTACAGCAACCATTCCACCATTTGATTCTCTTAAGTGATTCGCTGCAATCTTCATATCTGTTTTGTTTACCCCTAATACCGCCAAATTATGACTATCGTGGGCAACAGTGGTTGCTACAGCACCTTCGATTATTCCAAATCCAGCTAAAACCCCTTTTGCAACATTGTTATTATGTCCGTGTCGATGAAAAACAGCGATATAGTTTAGTGGTGCTTTCTTACCATCATACTCACCTAAATTCACCTCTCCGTTAACAACCGGTAAGGTAACTTCAAGGAAATTCGTTGGAATTCCAGGCGCATAATCATATTCGATGGCATTAACTTTTGCTACGGTTGCATGTGGTTCTTCTACTGTAATGGATAGATCCTCTTCTTTAATTTCGGATAGTTTTACCGTATTCATAAAGTGCATAGGAGGATTAATTACATTTTGTTTTCTAATTAGATTACCCTTTTCCACGATTAGTTTTCCTGAAGTGAATACATCGGATACTACCATCGTCTTGATATCATCTAGTAGAACGATATCGGCAATTCGACCAGGGCTGATTGCACCAATATCGGTTCTTCTTAACCGGTTGGCAGCATTCAAGGTGCCATATCGAATGGCATTGATTGGGTCAATTCCTTCCTCTATTGCACGGCGAACCACATGATTCATATGACCTTGTTGTAATAAATCATTCGCTTTTACATCATCCGAACACAAGCAAACATTAGGTAGGTAGCCTTTATCTTTAATTACTTTCGCAATAGGTGCTACATTGTACGAAAAGGAGCTTTCCCGAATTTCAACAATCATTCCCGCTTGAAGTTTCTCTAGTGCTTCTTCACCGGTACGACATTCATGGTCGGAGTCAATTCCAGCTACTAGGTACGCAGAAAGATCACGCCCACTTAACGTTGGTGCATGGCCTTGAGCAATTTTTCCAGCATCAAGTGCAGCTTGGACAATACCAGCCATGCGCGGGTCTTGATGGACGACATCGTAATAATTCATCACTTCAGCTAATCCATCTATACCGTCCCATTGTATTAATTTCTCTACCAGTTCAGGAGTGAAATCAGCACCCGACGTTTCTAAACGAGGTGCAGATGGTACACAGGAAGGGAGATAAGTAAGGATTCGTAAATCCAAATCCTTACTTGCTTCAATCATATAAGCAAGCCCTTCTTCTCCTAGTACATTCGTAATTTCATGTGGATCTGTTACAACTGTTGTGGTCCCATGAGGCAGAACTACTTCCGCATACGTACTTGGAGTCAGCATACTGCTTTCGATGTGTACATGTGTGTCAATTAATCCTGGGATAGCGTATTTTCCCTGACCATCTATCACTTGTTTTGCTTGTAAAGTTGTTACTCCTGGCTTTGTTATATGAGCAATTTTATCTTGAAAAATTCCTATCGCTGCCGGGTAAATCTCACCGGTAAAAACATTAACTAATTTAATATTTTCAATGGCTAAATCTAACGGTATATCACCACGAGCAGCTGAAATCAGATTATGATTCATATTCGTTCACTCCAATACTAATCTATTAAATTAACCAAAGGTAATACGCTAGTGGAATACATAAGAAATATAGTCCAATAGGAATTTCGCGAACTTTTCCTGTGATTAATTTAATGACAACATAGGATAATATTCCAAACACAATTCCATTTGCGATACTGAAAGAAAATGCCGTTACTAGTATCGTAATTAATGCTGTGGCTAATTCATCTAATTTATCATAGTTGATATTTTTAAGAGATTCTAAAATAGTAATCCCGATTACTACTAGTGCTGGAGCAGTTGCAACAGATGGAACCATTAGGAATATAGGAGTTAATAATAAACATATCCAGAACATGACCCCTGCTGAAACAGCCGTTAAACCGGTTTTACCACCTTCACTAACACCACTTGCCGATTCTACATAGGTTGTGACAGTGGTAACCCCTAGTAAGGAACCAGTTATCGTTGCAGATGAGTCAACTATAAATGGCTTTTTAATTCCTGGTAGGTTGCCGTCTTTATCTAATAATCCAGCCTTTCCACTAACTCCTAATATTGTTCCAAGAGAAGAAAAGAAATCACCGGTAAAGAAAGTAAAGATTAACGGGAAGAACGATAGCTTTAATGCCGCTATCCAATCAACTTGAAAGAAGATGGATGTTGGATTTGGCGGTAATTGGAAAAATGTATCCGGTAAATTGGTAATTCCTAATGGAAGTCCTAGGACTGTAATTAAAATGATTCCCCATAGTACGGCACCTTTTACTTTCCTTGCCATTAAACCAATCGTAACCAAAATACCAATTACGGCTAATAGAACACTAGGTTCATGTAGGGTAGCTAGTGTCATATTGTTGCTTCCTTCTCGTTGAATGATAATACCACCATTCACAAGACCAGTGCCGACTATAAAAATACCCACTGATCCACTAATAGCAAGCTTAATATTTTTTGGAAGCATGTTGGAGATTGCTTCACGAAGGCCAAGTAAGGTTAAGACCAAGAAGGCTACACCAGAAATAAATATCATTCCTAAAGCCGTCTCCCATGTTGCAAGACCTGCTGCTACAACGGAGTATGCAAAAAAGGCGTTACTTCCCATTGCCGGTGCAAGGGCAAATGGTCGATTTGTAAAAATACCCATAATAATAGAAAATAGTCCAGAAACAATCATAGTGGATACCATCACAGCACCTACAGGCATGCCGGCAGCACCCATTAAATTAGGTTGAACGATGATGATATATGCCATTGTAATAAATGTTGTTATTCCGGCTAATATTTCGGTTCTAATGTTCGTGTTTAGCTCATTCAGTTTAAACATGCGATTAAGAAAATTACTCATGTAGTTGTTCTCTCCTTGTCGAATTATGTCGCTATAACCTGTTATATCACTTTCTAGTAATGATAGTCAACCTATTTTCATACATTTTCATCATTTGTTGTCGTTAATGTTCGGATTTTACTGTTTTGAGTAATTGTTAATCCAGATATAAATATATAATAGAGATAAATGGCTATAAATTTGAAACCTTATAATCAAGGGAAACGTATTTCTGATTAAACGTACTTGTAGGTAAATTACACAAGTATTCCGAGGGGGAGTAAGTTTGGAGAATTCGCCAATATCGAGTAAAGAGAGAATCGTAACAATTGATATTATTCGAGGGTTTGCGTTGTTTGGCATTTTTTTAGTCAATATGCCGTCCTTTCATAGTGCCATATTTATGAAATCAATGTATGGAGTGGAACCGGTATATACGGGATTGGATTATTGGTTAGATGTATTTTTTACGCTGTTTATCGATATGAAGTTTTTTACTATCTTTTCATTTTTGTTCGGATTAGGGTTTTATATTTTCATTAGTCGTGCTGAGGGGAAGGGCTTAGCTGCAACAAGTCTATATACGAGAAGAATGCTGGCATTATTATTGTTTGGTCTTATCCACCTTATTGCACTTTGGTATGGCGACATTTTGCATACCTATGCCCTTGCTGGGTTTTTCTTATTGTTTTTTTACAAAAGAAAGATTAAAACCATGCTCATCTGGGCAGGGAGCTTGTTACTAGTTTATAATGCCTTTAATAGTTTGACATTATTAATACCAAGTACTTTTCTAGAGGAGGTACAAGAATCATCAGCCGTAGTGGAAAGGGCTGTTTCTAATTATACGGAGGTTTATCAGAATGCTGGGTACCTAGAGTTAGTTAACTTTCGACTAGGGACAGAGTTACCAATGATTCTATTCAATCTAATTCTAGCAATGCTACCAGTATTGGCGATGTTTCTTATTGGGTTGGCTGCAGGGAAAGCTGGTGTATTCCAATATGTAACGAAGTACCTAAAGCTACTGAAGCAAATACGTCTTGTTACGTTCCTTATCAGTATTCCGCTTACTGCGATATTAGCTTTATTTACCTTAGGAATAGTGGATTGGGGAATTAAACAAGATTATGTCATTTATGTGTTAACTAGTGTTGGTAGTATTCCGTTATGCTTGTTTTATATTTCAGCCTTGACGTTATTACTTCAGCATGAAAAATGGCAACAAAGACTACGTGCACTTCGATTTACTGGTCAAATGGCGTTAACGAATTATCTATTCCAAACCATCTTTTCCGTTGTGATTTTTGTAGGATTTGGGTGGTATGGTAATGTAAGTCTTGGCATTGGAACGCTAATTTGTTTAGGGATTTTTGCAGGGCAAATGATGATAAGCACACTGTGGCTGAAGAAGTTTCGCTTTGGTCCATTTGAATGGTTGTGGAGAACGATTACGTATTGTAGGATACAACCGATTGCGAAGGATGTAAACTCGAAATCACCTTAGGCTACTAAAGAGCAGTAGTACTGGCATGTTTTCATTTTTTATGCTAATTTCTTAACTAAGAGATTATGAACGTATCTATGATCATAAGTAAAGGAGTGGCCCCAATGGAAATTAAACTAAATCAAAAAGTCATCAACGAGCGTTGTGGGGCCGTCTCCTTTAAAAGAGGGGACGCCTTTTATCGTAATGGAAAGGTATGGTTAGAAGCGATAACTTCTGAGTCCTTGGATGCTGTAGTACAAGGTGCAGAGGATTTCCAAGTCCACCTCGAGAAAACGAACCAGGGGTTTACTGCGACTTGTAGTTGCCCGTCACTTACTTCGTTTCAAAAGGACTGCCAGCATGTTGCAGCAGTACTAATCGCCTATTCTCATCACCAGAAAGCAAGGACACACGAGCTGGATCCTGGAGAGGAATTACAAGAGTTACCAGAGGACTTACTCACGATATTTCAATCGCCCTCAACACGAAAATCTGGCGAGCAAACTCATTTTGAAAATAGAACGGTAGTAAGAGCGATGTTGCTATGCGTGGTTGTTCCTGATGAAGATCAAAATAATTTATTTGGTATTGGCTTGTCCATTGGGGGACAACCGATAAAAGATATTCGTGACTTTCTCTGTCAAATAGATGAAGGGAAAAGGTATACTATCACAGATAATTATACGTATGACCCGAGTAAACATTGCTTTGATAAAGAAACAGACCAAGTAATACAGCAGTTAAACCAAATCATGAATGACGAAAAAATGTATCTACGAGCAATGCCTACTAAAGGAAGGCATCAAGCTGACAAAGCAATATTACCTGTCCCAGCGTCCTCGTGGAATAAATTAGAGCCATTGTTAATCCTTGCTCCTCACGTGACATTGCAATATGCTGGCAAAGCGTATTCACAGTTTCAAGTAGTCGATGAGCCATTGCCACTAACATTTGAATTTAAGAAAAACGAAGGTAATGGCTATCAATTGGTAATAGACGGATTGGACAAAATGGTAATTTTACATGAATACGACACGGTACTTACCAATGGCAAGATTGTCGTGGTAAAACGAGGAGAAGCTGAGCGACTATATGGTCTTAAGCGAATGATGGAGAATTCCAGAACAAGCGCTATCCCTATACCTGCTAATCAACTGAAATATTATATGGAGAAACTAGTCCCGCATTTGCGAAAGCTTGGAGAAGTTCATTTAACTGGTGAAGTAAATGCAGAAATTCAAAAGACACCATTACAGGCAAAGCTGTATGTTGACCGTGTGAAAAATCGTTTGCTAGCAGGTCTTGAATTTCATTATGAAAATGTAGTAATCAATCCACTAGACGGGCGTCAGCCGAAAGTAGGTTCTATGATTATTCGTGATATCGAGAAGGAAGAAGAAATTCTCAACATCATGAAGGAGAGTCAATTTATCCAAACGGAAAGTGGTTATTATATTCAAAATGAAGAATTAGAGTATAACTTTTTACATCATCAATTACCGAAGCTGCACCAGTTGGTACAAGTCTACGCAACAACAGCAGTACGTTTAAGGATTTTACCTAAAACAACGGTTCCTAAAATTAAAGTGAGACATTACCGAGAAAGAACACATTGGCTTGAATTTACTTTCTCCATTGATGGTATCCCAGAAGAAGAAATCAAGGATGTATTAGCGGCATTAGAGGAAAAGCGAAAGTATTATCGACTAAGAAATGGTACACTTTTCTCTTTAGAAACAAGAGAAATGGAGGAAATCCATCGATTCATGCATCAAGTACCAAGTCAAATCGATGAATGGGACCAGCAATTGAACGTGCCCATTGTGGAAGGACTAAGGTTACTTAATACGATGGAGTCTAGTGATACAGTGACGATAGAAGCATCTTTTAGGGAATTTCTTCATACTATTATGCATCCTGAACAGTTACCTTATGCTGTACCGAAATCCTTAGAAGATGTGCTGCGCACGTACCAAAAACAAGGCTTTAAATGGATGAAGGCTCTTGCACATTATGGATTCGGTGGGATACTAGCAGATGATATGGGGCTAGGGAAAACGATTCAAAGTATCGCTTTTATTCTATCAGAACTCGATGTTATCCGAGAAAGTGGACGTCCTGCATTAATTGTCTGTCCATCTTCTGTTACGTATAATTGGCAAAGCGAATTGATGAGATTTGCTCCTGAGCTTCAGATGGTAATCATTGACGGGAGCAAGACAGAACGGATGAAGCTACAGGCTGAGCTAACTAATGTAGATGTGATGATTACTAGCTATCCATTGCTACGCAGTGATAGTAGGTGGTATGAGGGACAGGAATTTCATGTTGTGTTCTTTGATGAAGCTCAAATGTTTAAGAACCCCCTAACCCAGACGGCAAGGGTGGTTAAAAAACTAAACGCTACCCACCGCTTTGCTTTAACTGGGACACCGATGGAGAATGCATTAGAGGAGCTATGGTCCATCTTTCATGTTGTGTTTCCCGAATTATTTTTAGGATTAAGGGAATATAGTAAACTAACTAAGAAGCAGATTGCAAGGAGAATTCGCCCATTTATGCTGCGGAGAGTGAAAGAGGATGTTCTGGAAGAATTACCGGAGAAACGAGAAGCCATTGATACAACGGAATTACTGCCAGAGCAAAAGAAACTGTATGCTAGTTATTTGGCAAAGTTAAGGCATAAGACATTGCGACATCTGGATAGAGAAACAATAAGAAAAAATCGGATTAGAATATTGGCTGGACTAACCAGACTACGACAAATCTGCTGCCATCCTGCTTTATTTGTTGATGGCTATGAGGGGTCTTCGGCAAAATTTGAACAGCTTATTCGAATCGTAGAGGAAGCAAGGCTTGCTGGACGCAGAATGCTGATATTCTCGCAATTTACAAAGATGTTAAACCTTATAGGACAAGAATTAACGCTTGAAGGAATTTCACATTTTTATTTGGATGGACAAACCCCTTCAGAGGAAAGGGTCGCCTTATGTAATAGGTTCAATGCTGGCGAGAGAGATGTTTTTCTTATATCGTTAAAAGCTGGTGGTACTGGTCTGAACTTAACTGGCGCTGATACTGTCATTTTTTTCGATAGCTGGTGGAATCCTGCAGTAGAAGAACAAGCAGCAGACCGTGCTCATCGTATTGGTCAGACACAAACGGTTCAAGTAATAAAGCTAGTAGCTAAAGGTACAGTGGAAGAGAAGATGAATGAATTGCAAGCAAGGAAGCGCCATTTAATAGAAGAAGTAATCGATCCGCAAAGTGAACAATCGATGTCACTTACGGAAGAAGATATTCAAGCTTTGTTGCAATAAGTTCACTTGCCATAGTTTATAGTGATGCATCAAGAATCCAACCTTAGTAAATGGTATAAGGTTGGATTTTTTATTTTTAACGATTCGTTAGAAATAGGAACTAAACTTTCTTTTATATGTATATACATTAAACAAATTAGAAGGTGAATGAGTATGAGATTAAATAAACTTCAGGATTAAATTTTTTTAAAAGGTATGAAGCTAGTAAATAGGAGGGAAAAAGGTGAATTTTAAATTAGATGAGGCTCTGGAGATTTTGGAAAGAACACCTAAGACGTTAGAAAGTTTGCTTTTTGGTCTATCTGAAAGTTGGCTTCAAGTGAATGAAGGAGAAAGTACTTGGAATGCTTCCGAAGTGGTTGAGCATTTAATTGAAGCGGAGAAGGAGGATTGGCTGCCTAGAGTAGCAGCTATTCTTGTTCCAGATAAAGATAATCATTTTCCACCATTTGATCGCTTTGCCCATTTGAACAAAGAAGATAGATCAATCGATGTAGCATTAGCAGAATTTGCAAGGTTGCGAGTAGAGAGTATAGTAAAGCTTCGAGCCCTTATTCAAGATGATTCTGATTTTAGACGCACAGGTATTCATCCAGAATTTGGCGAAGTAACGCTTGAACAATTAATCTCGACATGGGTTGTCCATGATCTAACACATATCACCCAAATCGCTCGGGTAATGGCGAAGCGATATCAAAAGGATGTCGGTCCATGGGTTGCTTATTTAGGTGTGTTAAATTAGCCGTTTCTTCTTTGTGTCACTTTAAAAGGATTCTTTTCAAATAATATAATAAGATGAAAAATACAGGCGAATGTCACATACGCAATCGTCCATTTTTACATATCCTATTCATATAGAAATTATTAAGGAATATTTGAGGGGGTGTAAAGTATGGGATATGGAAGTTCATGTGGATGTGATATCGGACCATATTATGGATACGGCTATAATCATGGAAATGGATTTGTTCTAATCGTCGTATTGTTTATCCTGTTAATCATTGTAGGTGCTGCTTGTTTAAATTAGCTTAATGACAATCTTAATGAGAAAAGGAATGTAAAAGGAAGAGGGCACTTTTAGTTTAAAAAACTAAAGACTTATTGTGTAGAGTTTTTAGTTTTTTTATTTGCCTAAATGAAAACAAAGTTTTCATTTTCTTAATGAGTACACCTAAGAATGCTTGTATAAATAATCACACTCTTAGGTGTACTTTTTTAGAAAGGATTAATATTCACATACTTCTAAGCAATTTCCGTCTATGTCATAAAAGGCGAAGTACCGTGCACCATATTCTTTTATCTCTTCTACCTTGACGCCATTCATTTTTAAATGGCTATATGCCTGCTCTGCATTATTGACATAGAAATTAAACAAGCTACGTCTTGCTTGAAAATATACTGGGTCATTGGTAAGAAATAAGGTAATCGATGTATCGCCAAACTTAATACATTGATACTCTCTCTTATCACTCGCCCAATCGGGTATACCATCAAGCACTTGCATGTACCAATTCCGTGATTTTTCAATATCTCGTGTCGGTACAAAAACAGTGTCTATTCGTTGAAACAATGTTGACATAGTGTCTACCTCCTTTCCTACTTCGTACTATATAATTAATTCCACACAAACTAAGTAAATCCTTTTATCATTATGATTTAAAAGATAGAAAAAGCAGAGATTCTCTAGGATCCCTGCTCTTTCGCGTTCTTATCAACACCATCATGTTTACTATTAGAAGAACAGTAATGCAAAAAACATGGTAATTACTAATCCGGTAATGACTGGTATAAAGCTTTTTCTCACTAAATCAATTACAGATATCTTGGCAAAGCCTGCGATGGCGATGATCGGAGACCAGGCGACTAGTGTACCACCACCGACCCAAATGGCACCGATTTGTCCGATTGAAGCTAAGGTGGTGGGATCCATTCCGGTTGAAGTGCCAAGTGCCTCGGATAGCGATCCAATTAGAGGGAGACCGGAGAAGCCTGAACCATCTAGACCAGATATCATTCCTAATAGTAATACACCAAAGGCAGTGAACACCTCATTATTTGGGATGTAACGCTGACCTTCCTCTACTAAATCAAAAAGAAAGGATGGTGTTGTATCTGGGTCCGTACCGAAGATTTGCCCTGCCAATTCTCCACTTCCGATAAAGAAAAATGCGGCCACCGGGATAACAAGCCCCATTACTTTAAATGCAAATACAAACCCATTAACGATATGATCGCTTACGTCCTGGAGAGTTCTTCTATAATTGCGAAATAGAGACATAATGATAATAAGGATGATCGCTGTACCACCAACTAGTGCAGCCCCTGCTCCATCTTCTATGTCTGGTACAGCATCAGAAAACGTGGCAATAACGACATAGGTGACGATAATTAGAAAAATTGTAGGTACTAGAAAAGCAAATACCGTGGTACATTTCCCTCGTATCACATCTTTATCATCGGTTTTCATGTTTAAATCCTCATCTTTCCCATTCTCCCATTCTTTCAGATGTTCTTTCGCTGGTTTTCGAATCGTTTTTCGAATCATAAAATAAGCAATTGTTAAGGAGACTACCCCTGTTACTAGTGATAGGATTAATGTTTGTTCCCCTATTGCATTTGCTTCTAGTACACGACTACTAGAGGCTGTTAGCTCTGGTGCTACTTTTAAGACAAAATCGGAGGATAATGCCATCCCATGACCAGCTAGGGAAATCGCGATCGCAGAGCCAATTGGAGATAGTCCAGCAGAAATTGCTACCGGTATTAATAAAGCTCCGATTAATGGTACGGCAGGTGCCGGCCAGAAAAAAAGCGATAAAATGTACGTGATTACAATAAGCACGAGAAAGGCTAATGTCCCATTACGCATTACTTTTTGGAATGGTTTAACCATCTGTTCATCGGCACCTATGGACTGGATAGAACCAAGAAGTGCGGTCATAATCGCTATAATTAAAAAAATATGAAACAATTCAGTCGCAGCTGTTAAATTGGCATTGAAGATCGCCTGAATGCCATCTAATAAAGAACCAGTAAAGGCACAAGCAACGAAGAAGCTCATGACTAAAGCTGGAACGACAACATTTTGTCTACATAACATCGTGACAATAATGAATAATGTTCCGATTAAATATAACCAATGTGCTAATGATAGATCCATTGTATACTCCTTCAATAACAGATATTGAAAATCTCTGGGTGATTATACTATGTGGCTTGCGTCATTGATGTGAAAGTGAGAGACAAGGTAGGAAAAAAACATAAGTATGGATGACATATTTTTGACTTTAGTAGTATTTGATTGTTTTTGAAGTTTTTTGATGGTAAAATACCGTTTTAGGAGGTATGTGATGTTAACAGATGAGAGATATTCTGTCATTTTAAACCGATTACAGGAATCCGGTATCGTAAAGACTCAGGATTTATTAACGATATTAAATTGTTCAGAGTCTACCATTAGAAGAGACTTAGACCATCTAGAACAGGCAGGATATTTAAAGCGTATTCATGGTGGTGCGAAGAGAATTTATCAATTAGACGAAGAATTGTCTAATAAGGAGAAATCACTCAAAAACGTTCAAGAAAAATCAAGCATCGGTAAATTTGCAGCATCGCTTATCGAAGAAAATGATGTTATCTTCCTAGATGCCGGTACCACAACGCTTGCCATTATAGATTATATCAAGGTAGGGAACATTACAGTTGTAACCAATGGAATTCAACATGCTTCTCTACTAGCTGATTATGGGATAGATACCATTCTATTGGGTGGGAAAATCAAATTATCAACAAAAGCGATAGTAGGTCCGACTAGTATTAGTGAGTTGAAGAATTATCAATTCGATAAGGCCTTCATCGGTACCAATGGAATTGATTTAGAATTTGGTTGCACAACCCCTGATCCAGAAGAAGCAGCTATTAAAAGATTAGCATTTCGACAATCTGCCAATAGCTACGTTTTGGCAGATCAGACGAAGTGGAATAAAGTGACGTTTGTCAAAGTATGTGATTTAGATGATGTAACGATTATTACGGAACAGACTGAGTTGGACCTATCATCATTTAAAGAAAAAACAACGATTTTGGAGGCTACCTCATGATTTACACGATTACACTAAACCCTTCTATTGATTATATTGTAAGCATTCCACAAGTAGCGCTTGGGGAGCTAAATAAAATGGATCACGACCTAAAATTACCAGGTGGTAAAGGAATTAACGTATCACGAATCCTACACGAAGTAGGGAAAGATACCGTAGCGCTAGGCTTTTTAGGTGGATTTACTGGTGGTTTCATTTCCGATTGGCTTACGAAAGAAGGCGTTCGTTCTGATTTTATACAAATTCGAGAGGATACTAGAATTAATATTAAATTAAAATCAGAAGAAGAAACAGAAATAAACGGTCGCGGACCAAGTATCTCACCAGAGGAATCAAAGAAACTTATGGAGAAACTTAGTCACTTAACACCAGAGGATACTGTGGTTTTATCTGGAAGTAAGCCACCGAGCCTTCCGGATGACTATTACTTACAACTAGTAGAACTGATAACGAAGCAGGGTGCTTCTTTCATCATCGACACAACTGGGCAGGAGTTATTCACTGCGCTACCATTAAACCCGTTATTAGTGAAACCGAATAAAGAGGAGTTAGCAGAACTATTTCAGGTCAGTATAACAAGTGAAGCGGATGTCCTTACTTACGGGAATAAGCTGCTAGAGCTAGGTGCGGAACATGTTATCGTATCCATGGCTGGAGAAGGGGCACTACTATTTACGAAAAATGGTACGTATAAAGGAATTAATCCAAAAGGTACCGTTAAAAATTCAGTCGGTGCTGGTGACTCAATGATTGCGGGATTCACTGGGGAATATATGCAATCTAAAGACCCAATTCAAGCATTCAAGATGGGAATTGCATCTGGAAGTGCTACTGCGTTCTCAGATGATTTAGCAAAAAAACAAGATATTCACTCTCTACTTAATCAGATTGAGATAAAGCCATTATAAGTGAAATAACATAAAAGGATGAGACAAATGAAGATTACAGATTTACTAAGAAAGGACATCATGATTCTTGATTTACAGGCTACGGAAAAAGAATCAGCAATTGATGAAATGATAGCAAGCCTAAATAATAGTGGTGTTCTTACAGACGTTGCCGAATTTAAAGATGCGATTTTAAAGCGGGAGGCACAAACTTCTACTGGACTAGGCGATGGAATTGCTATGCCCCATGCCAAGAACAAAGCAGTAACAGAACCAACCGTACTTTTTGCAAAAAGTAAAAAAGGGGTAGACTATGAATCACTAGATGGACAACCTGCCTATTTATTTTTCATGATCGCTGTTCCTGAAGGCGGAAATAACACCCATTTAGAAACGTTAGCAGCCCTATCTAGGAAATTAATCGATAAGGAATTTGTTGATCAATTAAAAGCGGCTTCTAATGCTGATGAAGTTCTTGCATTATTTGTGGAGGAACAAGAGGAAGAAGAAGCAGATAAGACTTCTAATGAAGCACCAGCAAATGATACGAAACCATTTGTTGTTGCGATTACGGCTTGTCCAACAGGGATTGCCCATACATTCATGGCAGAAGATGCATTAAAGAAAAAAGCGAAAGAGATGAATGTAGATATTCGAGTAGAGACGCAAGGTTCTGAAGGTGCGAAAAATACCTTAACAGAAGATGAAATACGTCGTGCAGATGCGGTAATTATTGCTGCTAGTAAGAAAGTTGATTTAGATCGTTTTGAAGGTAAACATGTTCTACAACGTCCGGTGGCAGATGGTATTAAGAAATCGGAAGAATTAATTACGAAGGCAGTTAATAAGGCTGCTCCTATTTACCATTCCGATGGCAGCGAGCAAAAAGCTGATGATATGGAAGATAAGCCTAATTCTATATGGGGAAGAATTTATAAGGATTTAATGAATGGAATTTCTCATATGCTTCCATTTGTTGTCGGTGGTGGTATTTTACTTGCGCTTTCCTTCTTATTTGAAAGCTTCTTAGGTGATGATAGCACAACATTTACTTTCTTAAATGATATCGGTAGTAATGCGTTTAGTTTCTTAATTCCAATCTTTGCTGGATTTATTGCCTTAAGTATAGCGGATCGTCCGGGATTAATGCCAGGTATGGTCGGTGGTTTAATTGCCGTAAATAGTAATGCAGGATTTTTAGGTGGACTTGTTGCTGGTTTCTTAGCAGGTTATGTCATTCTTTTATTAAGAAGATTACTACGCGGGTTACCAAAGACATTAGAAGGGCTAAAGCCTATTCTACTTTACCCAGTACTAGGACTATTTTTAACTGGAATTTTAATGTACTTTGTATTTGGTCCAATATTTGCAACGATTAATACAGCATTGATTGATTTCTTACAAGGCCTTGGAACGGCTAATGCCGCTATACTGGGAATCGTTCTTGGTGGAATGATGGCAGTAGATATGGGTGGACCATTCAATAAAGCAGCATATGCTTTCTCTATTGGTATCTTTACGGATACTGGAGATGGTAGTCTAATGGCTGCTGTTATGGCTGGTGGGATGGTACCACCACTTGCAATCGCCTTAGCAAGCACATTCTTTAAAAATAAATTCTCAGCGGAAGAACGTAAATCAGGTGTAACGAATTATGTAATGGGATTATCCTTTATTACAGAAGGGGCAATTCCGTTTGCAGCTGCTGACCCATTACGCGTTATTGGTTCATCCGTAGTAGGTGCAGCTATTGCAGGTGGTCTGACTCAATTCTTTGGATCAGCAATTCCAGCACCACATGGCGGAATCTTTGTTACGCCACTTGCCGAACATGCCTTGTTGTTCCTATTATCACTTGCAATTGGTGCCATTGTTTCGGCAGTGTTATTAGGACTTTGGAGAAAACCAGTGAGTGAAGAAAAGTAATTGGATAGTGTAATTGAATTTTAAAGTGCCTAGGTGAATCCTAGGCATTTTTTTGTGTCATTTGAAAACCCCTGGCTATGCCGGGGGTTCCGGAGAGCTTATAGCGTGGTATTAAAATTAAAAAAGGCCTCTCTTCGTGATAAGATATAGTTGGTTTCCCGACCACTACATCAAATAAACGAAGGAGGCATGTCCCAATGAAGGACAAGAATAGTTTAGCACATACAACATGGAATTGTAAGTATCACATCGTGTTTGCACCAAAATACAGAAGACAAATTATATATGGAAAATACAAACAAAGTATAGGAAAAATAATAAGAGAATTATGCGAGAGAAAAGGTGTAACCATTCATGAGGCAAATGCATGTCGAGATCATATCCATATGTTAGTAAGTATCCCACCAAAGCTGAGTGTATCTCAGTTTATGGGATATTTAAAAGGAAAAAGCAGTTTAATGATATTCGACCGACATGCAAATTTAAAATATAAATATGGCAATCGAAAATTCTGGTGTCGAGGTTTCTACGTCGATACAGTGGGCCGAAATAAGAAGCAAATAGAAGAATATATTAGGAATCAGCTCCGAGAAGATTATATATCAGATCAATTAACGTTATTCGAAGAGTTTGATCCATTCACAGGAGAAAAAAATAGAAAGATATAAGAGATTCTTTAGAATCAGTGCGTGGATGTGGTGCGTAAGGGAAAACCATTCAGTGGGCCTTTAAGGCCAAGGCCGGTAAAAGAGGCTTCAAGCCGCAGAGCAAACCACCAGTTCACACTGGTGGTTTTGATTTAATTAATCAATGAACGCCTCGGAGATGTATGGTAATTCGAACAAAGTAGCAGTTCAACCTGTCAATAAAGGTTCAAGGTACCTAATTATTGTAGCTCTAAAGATAGTATAAGGATTTGTCCGTTTAATATGTAACAGTATATTTCATGCTGGAAGATGGTTCTTATTATAAAGAATTTAGTTAAATTCCATTATATTTACAAATTTTTCAGACTTTGTCCTTGCGTTTCTGCAAAAAACGGATAATATAGTAATAAAGAGGGTTATTATGTAAAAAAATGTCACAAAAGGGGGTCTGAAGGATGGTTTATGTAGCGCATATCCGAGAGAAAGATAAAGAAATACAGTCAGTGAAAGAGCATTTAATAGGTGTTAAAAAGCTATCAGAATCATTTGGAGAGAAATTGAAATTAAAGCATGTAGCTGGATTAGCCGGCCTTCTTCATGATCTTGGTAAATATTCCGATGAATTTCAACATTATATTAATAAAGCAGTCTTTGAACCGGAAACTTTAAGTGTAAGGCGTGGTGAGGTTGATCATTCTACTGCTGGTGGAAAATTGCTGTTCTCCTTGCTTCACGATATTAATAATAATCCATTCCATGAATTACTTCTAGCTGAAGTTGTTTCCAATGCTATTATTTCACATCACAGTAATCTCCATGATTTTATTTCACCAACCATTGAATCTGATTTTTTAAGAAGAGTAAAAGAAAAAGAACTCAGTGGATACCCGTTAGCTGTTGAGCGATTTTTTCAAGAAGTTATGTCACAAGAGGAATTTCGTGAATATGTGAACAAGGCGGTATTAGAATTAGAACGTTTTACAGACAAAAGCCCCACTCAGAGTTTTTTTCTATCAAAGTTTATCTTTAGTTGTTTAATAGATGCGGACCGGACGGATACAAGAATGTTTGAAGAACAATCTCCCCTAGAAGAGCCCCTTTCATATCATCAACTTTTCGATACTTACTATCAGAGATTAATGAAGAAGTTGCAGGGATTTAAAAACAATGCAAACTCTAATAACTCAATCAATGTATTACGTCAAAATATGTCGGAACAGTGTGAGATTTTCGCAGAGAAGCCATCGGGAATTTATACCCTATCTATCCCAACAGGTGGTGGGAAAACTCTTGCTAGCTTGCGTTATGCTCTTACACATGCTCGGAAGTATAACAAACAACGAATTATTTATATTGTTCCTTTTACAACCATTATTGAGCAAAATGCCCAGGAAATCCGAACGATATTGGAGGACGATATACATATATTAGAGCACCACTCGAATGTTATTGCAGATTTTGATGATGATGAACAAGAGGATGGCCTCCTTACGAAAATGCACAAATTAAAACTTGCTCGTGATAATTGGGATAGTCCTATTATCTTTACTACCATGGTTCAGTTTTTGAATGTATTTTATGCAAAGGGAAATCGGAATACACGAAGACTACATAATTTAAGTCACGCAGTCCTTATTTTTGATGAAGTACAAAAGGTTCCTACGAAATGCGTTTCTCTTTTCAATGAGTCTCTAAACTTCTTAAAAGCCCATATGAACAGCAGTATTCTTCTCTGTACAGCAACTCAGCCAACATTAGAGGAAGTCAGACATAGCTTATTGAAGAACCGGGATGGTGAAATTGTATCTGATCTTCCCAATGTATCGAAGGCATTTAAACGCGTCAATTTGATTGATAAAACCGAAGTGCCTTTTACGAATGAAGTATTAGCTGACTGGATAATTCAAGGAATGAATAAAAGAGAAAGTACGCTTGTTATTTTAAATACGAAAACAGTAGTAAAGAACTTATATGAAAAGTTAAAATTGGAAGGTTTACCCGTGTATCATCTAAGTACTTCAATGAGTGCAGCACATCGTAAAGATAAATTAAAAGAAATTAAAAATATGTTGGCAAAGGGAATTCCGATTATATGTGTAACAACACAAATAATTGAAGCTGGCGTAGATGTAAGTTTTAAATGTGTTATTCGTTCCAAGGCTGGTTTGGATTCTATTGCACAAGCAGCAGGAAGATGTAATCGACATGGTGAATATGATATGCAAAATGTATATGTAATTGATCATGTAGAGGAGAACCTTTCTAAATTACAAGAAATCGAAGTCGGTAAAGATATCACGAGTAAATTGCTAGCAGCCTACAAAAAAGATACAAAAAAATATGAAGAGAATCTCTTATCGGAAAAAGCGATGAAAGAATATTTCCTTCACTACTATTCGAAAATGGAGGGGAATTTAAATTACCATGTGGAGCTAATTAATCAAGATATGACAAATCTCTTAATGGCTCATAGAAATGAATCTGATTATGTATCTACTTATAGGAAGAAATTTGGTACGCATCTTCCACTATTATTAACGGGAAGTTATAAAACTGCAGCAGAACATTTTCAAGTAATTGATAACGTAACAACACCTGTGATTGTGCCTTACGGGGAAGGAAAAGATATTATTGCTCATTTGAATAGTGAGGAATGGACAGAGAATCTAACGTTTCTTTTAAAAAAGGCGCAGCAGTATACGGTGAGTTTATATGCTAATGAACTGGCAACTCTAAAACAACAGAACGCTATAGTCATGCATTTAGATGGAGCAATCTATGAACTTAGAGAGAATTGGTATAGCAATGAATATGGAGTGGATTTGTTGGGGGAGGGCGAGATGGGATTCGTTTCATTTTAAAAGATGTGAACAAAAAATCTGATAAAGAATTAATGTCATTAGAGATAATAAGAGAGATGTTAGAAATAATTAAATCACACACAAAATGAATTAAGGCTCCTTTGTAAATACAAGATTATGAAGGAGCCTCCTATAAAAAAATGCTTTTAAGGAGGTGAAAAAATCCATGAAACATAAAAACGAAATCCAATTTGAAGTATTTGGCGATTATGCACTGTTCACCGATCCCCTTACGAAGATTGGTGGTGAAAAATTTTCTTATAGTGTTCCTACCTATCAAGCGTTAAAAGGAATTGTGGAGGGAATTTATTGGAAGCCAACGATTATTTTCTATATCGATGAACTTCGCGTGATGAAACCGATACAAATGGAATCGAAGGGGATTCGTCCTATTGATTATGGCGGTGGGAATACACTAGCCAACTATACCTATTTAAAAGATGTTCACTATCAAGTAAAAGCTCATTTTGAATTTAATATGAATCGTCCCGATATGGCCTTTGATCGTAATGAAGGAAAGCATTTTAGTATTCTACAACGTTCGTTAAAAGCGGGTGGGAGAAGAGACATATTTTTAGGAACAAGAGAATGCCAAGGGTATGTGGAGCCTTGTAAATTTGGCGAGGGGCAAGGATATTATGATGATAAAGATGATTTACATTATTTAGGAACAATGGTGCATGGTTTTAATTACCCTGATGAAACTGGTAGAGATGAATTAGAAGTTAGATTATTTAATCCAGTTATGGAGAAAGGGTATATTAAATTTCCTAGACCAGAGGATTGCTCTATTGTAAGACCAATTAAAGAGATGAAAGCAAAGCTGTTTAATGAGGATAATGTAGAGTCTGTAGATTCATTAGCTCGTCGTATAGGAGGTGAGTAAATTGAGTTGGTTGCTTCAATTGTACAATACTTATAACAAAAATGAAGATCAGGTTGGGAAAACATTCAAGAAATCGAGTGGTAGCGAATATACCCTTTTACCAATCTCCCACACTACGCAAAATGCACATATTGAAATTACAGTTGACGAGAATGGTGAATTTCTAGATGCGAAAGTGTTAGAAAAAGAAAGCACAATTATTCCATGTACAGAAGAGTCTGCAAGTCGTTCAGGTGCAAAAATTGCACCTTATCCGTTACATGACAAATTAAGCTATGTTGCTGGCGATTATGTAAAGTATGGGGGAACGGTAAAAAATTTGGATGATAGGCCTTTTGATACGTACATCAAAAACTTGAAGGAATGGGCTGAATCACCTTATGCGACTGACAAAGTCAAATCGATTTACAAGTACGTAAGGAAGGGACGAGTAATCGAAGACTTAGTAGGAAAAGACGTACTTGCTTTAGATGATAATCAGAAGTTAATTGAAAAGTGGAATAAAAAGTATGAAGAATTAAAAGGAGAACGTCCGCGGATTTTTTCGAGTGGTGCAACCGATCAATCTAGTGCTTTTATCCGTTTTAATGTGTATTCTTCTACATCTACTAAAGCTGTTTGGAAGGATACAGATGTCTATCATTCATTTATTGCATTTTATAATGAGAAATTGGGAGAAAAAGGCATCGACTATGTGACTGGAGAAATAGCTCCTACTACAGAAAGACATGCCAATAAAATTCGCCATGCAGCAGATAAAGCCAAATTAATTTCTGCAAATGATAATTCAGGATTTACCTTCCGCGGTAGATTTAAGGAAAGCAAGGAAGCTGTTGGAATAAGCTATGATGTATCTCAAAAAGCACATAACGCGTTAAAGTGGCTTATCCATCGACAAGGAAACACGATTGATAATCGAGTATTTCTTGTATGGGGAGTTGATAATGAAAAGACTAGTACAGTACCTGCTCCTGATGAAGATGCATGGAATTTGATGCAGCATAGTAATAGAGAAATAGAAAGTGTACCAGAAACAGACAAGCCATATGCCGAGGAGGTTAAAAAAGCTATCGCAGGATATCGGAATGACCTTCAGTATAATGCGGAGGTTAACATTTTAGTTCTTGATTCTGCTACGACAGGACGGATGGCTGTATTATACTTTCGAAATATGGGAAAAGAACTATATTTAAATCGTCTAGAAGCATGGCATGAACAATGTGCTTGGTTACATCATTATAGAAAAGAAGAAGGAAAATATATTAGTTTTTATGGTGCTCCGGCTACGAGGGACATAGCTTTTGCAGCCTATGGGCCAAGGGCCAGTGATAAGGTTATAAAAGGATTAATGGAACGAATGCTTCCATGTATAGTGGATGGGCGCTTTATTCCGCGAGATATTATAAGAAGTGCTTTTTATCGTGCTTCCAACCCTGTTGCAATGGAGAAATGGGAATGGGAAAAAACGTTATCAATCACTTGTTCTTTGATTAGAAAATCATTAATAGAGAAGAAGGAGGTATGGGATGTGGCATTAGACTATGAATCTAATGATAGAAGTTATTTATTTGGTAGATTATTAGCAATAGCAGACGTGTTAGAGAGGGGGAGCCTTGGCAAAGATGAGACCCGTGCAACCAATGCAGTTCGTTATATGAATTCTTTTGCTAAGAACCCAGCTCGTACATGGTTAACAATCCAAGGGAGTCTACAACCCTATCAAGCAAAATTAGGAACAAAAGTAACTTATCTCACCAAAATGATTGATGAAGTAGCTGATCAATTTCAAAATGGGGAATTTAATAATAAACCATTATCGGAAAAGTATTTGCTAGGATTTTACAGCCAACGTCGTGAATTGTATAAAAAGAAGGAAAATAATAAGGATAGTGAGGAGACAAACGAATGAAAACTCTAGATCATAAAATTGATTTTGCTGTGGTTTTATCAGTTTCAAAGGCTAACCCGAACGGAGATCCATTAAATGGAAATCGTCCACGTCAGAATTATGATGGACATGGAGAGATTTCTGATGTAGCTATCAAGCGTAAAATTAGAAATAGATTACAAGATATGGGGGAAGCGATTTTTGTTCAGTCTGACGATCGTAAAACAGATGGTTATAAAAGTCTTAGGGAAAGAGCGGACTCTAATGAGCAGCTTGCAAAAATGTTAAAAGATAAGAAAGCCTCTGAAGATGAATTTGCCACTATTGCATGTGAGCAATGGATAGATGTACGGAGTTTTGGTCAGGTATTTGCTTTTAAAGGTTCAACATTATCTGTTGGTGTTCGTGGACCAGTATCTGTCCAAACTGCCACAAGTGTTGATCCTATCGATATTACAAGCGTACAAATAACCAAAAGTGTTAATTCTGTAACAAGCGATTCTAGAAGCTCTGATACGATGGGGATGAAGCACCGTGTAGATTTTGGGGTCTATGTGTTTAAAGGAAGTATTAATACACAACTTGCAGAGAAAACAGGATTTACGTATGAAGATGCATTAAAAATAAGAGAAGCTTTAATTACACTTTTCGAAAATGACAGTTCCTCTGCCCGTCCGGATGGTAGTATGGAAGTGCATAAAGTGTATTGGTGGGAACATTCTTCTAAACTAGGACAGTATTCTTCTGCGAAGGTACATCGCTCGTTACAGGTTAAAGCTAAAACTGACACACCGAGGGCATTTGATGAAGAAAATTATGATGTCCAGTTGAGTGAATTAGAAGGATTAAATGTGGAAATATTCGATGGACAATAAAGAAGAAAGCTATTTAATGCTATCTGGATTACAACATTTTCAGTTTTGTAGGCGTCAGTGGGCACTGATACACATTGAACAACAATGGGAAGAGAATGTAAAAACTATAGAAGGGCAGCATCTTCATCAAAAAGCGGATCAACCATTTATTCGTGAAAAACGTGGTAAGAAGCTAATTGTTAGAGCAATGTCTGTACACTCTCATGATTTAAGGTTAAGTGGGATATGTGATGTTGTTGAATTTATTCTGGATAGTAATGGAATTGAGCTATCAGGTATGCAAGGCTCATACAAAGCATACCCAGTAGAATATAAACGGGGAAAACCTAAAAAGGGAGAAGAGGATATTATTCAATTGGCTGCCCAGGCAATCTGTCTAGAAGATATGCTCCTATGTTCAGTTGATAAAGGTTATATTTACTATAATGAAATAAAGCATCGTGTTGAGATAACGATAACACAAGAGTTAAGAGATAAAGTAACAGCAATGGCAAAAGAAATGCATGACTATTATAGAAAGAAATATACTCCTAAAGTAAAAACGGGTCCACATTGTAAAAGTTGTTCATTGCAACATATATGCTTACCTAATTTGATGAATAAGCAGAGTGTCAAAAGTTATCTTGAAAGGAAGTTGAAAGAGTGAAGAAATTGCTGAACACATTATTTATTACCCAGCCTGATGTTTATTTATCATTAGATGGTGATAACATTGTGTTGTTAAAAGAAAAAGAAAAACTCGGAAGACTTCCTTTACACAATTTAGAGGGAATCGTAAGTTTTGGCTATACTGGAGCTAGCCCAGCTCTGATGGGGTATTGTGCAGAACGTAACATATCCATAACATTTTTAACGAAAAATGGAAGGTTTTTAGCGAGGGTAATTGGTCAGAGTCGTGGAAATGTAATTTTAAGAAAAACACAATATCATTTCTCTGAGGATGAATCTATATCAGCAAAGGTAGCTCGAAATTTTATCATCGGAAAATTATACAATAATAAATGGATTCTAGAAAGAATGACACGGAATTATCCTTTACGGATAGATGTTAAAGCGTTTAAAGACGTATCAAAACAATTAACTTCTATTTTGGAGGAAGTAAGGAAATGTGAAGAACTGGATAGTCTGCGAGGGTGGGAAGGACAAGGGGCAATTGCTTATAATAAAGTCTTTAATTCAATGATTTTACAACAAAAGGAAGATTTTTATTTTCATCATCGATCACGTAGACCGCCATTGGATAATGTGAATGCAATGCTATCATTTGCTTATACATTATTAGCAAATGACACTGCTGCTGCATTAGAAACAGTTGGTCTTGATGCCTATGTAGGATTTATGCATCGTGTTCGACCTGGCAGAGCTTCACTTGCGTTAGATATAATGGAAGAGTTAAGAGGTGTCTTGGCAGATAAATTTGTTTTATCTCTAATCAATCGTAAAGTAATTACAAAAGAAGATTTCTTAAAGAAAGAAAATGATGCAGTAATCATGACGGATGAAGCAAGAAAGAAATTTCTAAAAGCATGGCAAGAAAAAAAGCAGGAAACAATAACTCATCCATTCTTAGCTGAAAAAATAGCATGGGGACTTGTCCCATATGCACAATCGTTGTTATTAGCACGTTATTTACGAGGAGATTTGGATGAATATCCACCATTTTTATGGAAGTAGGTGAAGGCTGGTTGTTAGTATTGATTACTTATGATGTCAGTACGTCAAGTGATGGGGGAGTTAAGCGGCTTAGAAAGGTATCAAAGGAATGTCAAAATTATGGACAACGAGTTCAAAATTCTGTCTTTGAATGCATTTTAGATGCAACACAGTACACCACACTAAAATTGAAATTGGAGGGTCTAATTGATCCAAAGAAGGATAGTCTACGATTTTACAAATTGGGAAATAACCATAAAACAAAGGTGGAACACATAGGGGTAAAAGAATCTCTAGATTTAGAAGGACCACTCTTATTTTAGGTGTGCTAACCCCAAGCTCACATATAATCTCTAGAAGGTTAGCACTCAATTTTTTCGATTTTATAGCGAAATTTATAGCATTTACGGGAAGAAATTCGGAATTAAAATTAATTTAACGAAAATTATGTATTGATTTAGAATGTATGTTTGTCTTTTTCGGCGAAAATCGCTGTCGCACTCTACTTGAGTGCGTGGATTGAAATAATGAAATGATTTTGTCAAAAGACAAATAAAATGTCGCACTCTACTTGAGTGCGTGGATTGAAATAAAAAAGAACAAGAAAAACACGAACAAGAATTCGCGTCGCACTCTACTTGAGTGCGTGGATTGAAATAATTTGATTGCCTAAAGTATCAATCTGGGCTTGTAGTCGCACTCTACTTGAGTGCGTGGATTGAAATGTACCTCGTTGAGCATCAGCTGCGCTCGCTCCCGGTCGCACTCTACTTGAGTGCGTGGATTGAAATTAACTTGTAATTGCATTGATGACCCATTTAAAAAGTCGCACTCTACTTGAGTGCGTGGATTGAAATGCAATATAAAAGAAGATGACCGCATCTCGAATAAGGTCGCACTCTACTTGAGTGCGTGGATTGAAATCTACCCTCTTGCAGTAACTGTGTTTAAACAAGACTGTCGCACTCTACTTGAGTGCGTGGATTGAAATTCCAATGGCTCGAAACTATGGGACCAGAATCAGCAACGTCGCACTCTACTTGAGTGCGTGGATTGAAATACCCGCCCCAGAAGACATATTTGCAGATATTGAGTCGCACTCTACTTGAGTGCGTGGATTGAAATCTCTGCTGTAAACTCCACAATCTTACCGTTAACGTCGCACTCTACTTGAGTGCGTGGATTGAAATTTCGCAATATGTGCGGGGATAGTGACGAATCCACCGTCGCACTCTACTTGAGTGCGTGGATTGAAATCTAAAGGGGGCGTTGTATTATGTAATTACCGACCCGTCGCACTCTACTTGAGTGCGTGGATTGAAATCTCGATGCGAACGATTTGCAGACGGAATACAACGTCGCACTCTACTTGAGTGCGTGGATTGAAATCAGGTCAGATGGAAACAAACGGGACTAGATTTCAGGCGTCGCACTCTACTTGAGTGCGTGGATTGAAATAATATACAGACATAAAAAGTATAATATCATCGTGGTCGCACTCTACTTGAGTGCGTGGATTGAAATTTTCCAGTGGAGCTGTTCATTAAAATAGCTTGGACGTCGCACTCTACTTGAGTGCGTGGATTGAAATAGCAGATTGAAGAGATTAATCGAAAAGTCCGTGCGTCGCACTCTACTTGAGTGCGTGGATTGAAAGAGTTCGATAAAAAATAATTACTGGATGAAATAGAATGTTGAAGTTCTATTCCAGTCCGGTTTTCTTTTGTAATTTTACTGTACCTTGCATATATATTTTACGTTAAGATAGTTTTCTAGGAATATGATAAAATGAAAGAACTTACCCATAAAGTCATGCTAACAAACAACTTAGGAGTGTAAAAACTTGAACAAAAAAGACATCGCAAATATTCGTAAACAATTTAAAGTTAACAATGATTTATTAAAAATACATGATATTTACTATGTATACATTATGAAAGAATCGAGCGAAATTTACCATCATCAAAGCTTCCCTTTTGATTTATTAGAAGAAGAACAAAAAGAATTATTTATGGATAACTTTAAGAAAGTACTATCCGGTCAAATGGATGAGAAATTATTCGAATTGAAGTTTCTGCGTGATGTGGAAGATAGTAGTCAGCTAATTTTACATCAAGGGTTACTTGCGAGTGAGACAGAAGAATGGAAGAACCAAATGCTTCGACTCGTGGAGAAGATGCTTCATGATAAGCAATATGAGATGGATATTGTGATAACCTTTATCCGTGGTGAATATATGAAACCGATGAAGAAGAGTACCGAATCGGAGGAAAGTGACCGTGATACGGTTTATGCCAATCCGTTCATTCTTTGTAGTATGAACAGAACGCTAGACCCTAAAAAAGAATTACTGTTTGACTATGTTGAAAAGGAGTTTAAATACAATATTGTAGTTGACCCGATTATTAATTTGAAGGCGCCACTATCTGGATTTCTTTTCCCATGTTTTACCGAGAATGCTGCAGATGTTAATCACGTTTTATATGCATCAGGGAAGAAGTTTGAATTAGACTACCACTTCATTGAAGAGGTGCTGAATGCGGAAGAAATCATGACTGCTGCCGATGATAAAGTAGTTTTTGAAGAAATTGTAAAGAAAGTAACTGGTGATCAAATCAGTACATCAACCCTTTCCAATGTATATGATGAAATCCATCGTGTAGTTGAAGAAAATGAAGAGGAAGAAGTGCCTCGTTTAGATTATAAAGATGTGGAGAAAGTATTAAGAAGCAGTGGTGTACAAGATGTCGATACGGAAAAAGTAGAAACGGCATTTAAAACGGTTATTGATGATGAAAAATATGAGTTTAAGGCGACGAATATTGTACCGAAATTTACTTCTAAATCCATTAAAATAAAAACAAAGGTAGCAGATATAGCCGTTAGTCCACCCGAACTAAGACATGTTAAACAGGTTAAGTTTGATGGGAAACTATATATGATGATTGAGCTTGAAGAGAATCCGTTAATCGAAGGATTTGAAATGATTCCAGAAGCATTATTTAACAAGGCGAATGACGAGCAAGAGTAAGTTTTCACCTATATGGTAAGTGTGATTCTGCTTTGAATGCTGTCAAATGATTATAAACGGTATATAGCAGTAATTTAGCAAAGCAAGTTGTCATAGTCATGTTAAGGAATACTAAAACTTAATTTTCTTTTCTAGACAAAGCACTTAAATTAGGTGCTTTGTCTCTTTTGTTTCGGGTCTTCTCATCTAACACCTTCAACCCCTTTATTTATCAGATCATTAATCAACCTTGCCATTTCCTTTGGAGATTGAACCATCCCCTTTGCCATCCACATTTTAATAACTTGGATACCGCCGCTGATGACAAATGTGCTAATATATTTGGATGTTTCCTGATCAAAGTCATATATATCCATCCAGTTCTTTATCATGAAACTCTCTGCAACATTGGTAACTTTTTGTTGAAAAGTCGAATCAGCCCTTTCATTTAGCAGCGTTAAACAATCTTCATGTTTGGAGGAAAAGTAATCCAGTAGGCTAACCGTCATATCGATTGCTTCATCTTCCTCGTGAAGATTCGCAGTATTTAAATAGTGCTTTAGGTCTTCAATTAGTTCATCCTCAATTTGTGTCAGGAGGGCGTATTGGTCTGGATAATGTGCGTAAAAGGTAGACCGATTGATATCAGCCATCTCACATATTTCTTTTACGGTGATGGAAGAGAGCGGCTTTTCCTTTAATAACTGCATCAAACTATCCTTTAATACCATTCGAGTGTACTTTTTTCTTCTATCCAATTTTTCAGAAGTCATATAATTCTCCTCCACGTTCACGTTATCCAACATAAATGGAAAATCTGTTGCGAAATGTACGAATTTTACAAAACTGTTTGTTGTGAAACCGACATAGTGTCTTTTATAATATTATAGTGGATTTTTTGTTTAGGCAAGGAAGGGTGAACAATAATCGATATTGCAGCAAGAATTATAAAAAATAAAAAGCCTATTGTGATTGCTTTTATTCTTTTTACCATTATTAGTGTAGTCGCTCAGTTTGCGGTTTCCGTCAACTACAATATGACAGACTACTTGCCAGAGAATGCCCAGTCAACAAAGGCATTAGAATTAATGGAACAAGAATTTGATGGAGCAGTTCCGAATACACGTGTCATGGTGAATGATGTTTCCATACAGGAAGCTCTTATCATGAAAGAAGAGCTCGCATCGATCGATGGGGTATCCGATGTTACTTGGTTGGATGATGCGATTGATATAAAGACCCCCATTGAAATGGCGGATAAAGAAACGGTTGAAACCTATTATAAAGATGATAATGCACTATTCACCTTTAGTGTTGCTTCCGGAAAAGAGGTGGCAGCAACCGATGCTATTTATGAATTAGTGGGTGACGATGGAGCTGTCTCAGGTGAAGCACTAAATACAGCTACTCAACAGAAGATGGCAGTTTCGGAAACGATGTATGCAGCAGCACTACTAGTACCGATTATCATTCTTATTCTAGTCATATCAACCAATTCTTGGATTGAGCCTGTGTTCTTTTTAACAGCTATTGGGGTATCCGTCTTAATCAACTTAGGAACTAATATCTTTATCGGTGAAGTTTCCTTTGTTACACAGTCTGTTGCTCCAATCCTACAGCTCGCTGTATCACTAGATTATGCGATATTCCTCTTGCATAGTTTCTCGGATTATCGCCAGAAAGTATCCGATCCAACAGAAGCTATGAGACTAGCAATGAAGCGGTCATTCCCTGCGATTATCGCTAGTGCATCTACTACCTTCTTTGGATTTATCGCGCTTACATTTATGCAATTTGAAATCGGCTCTGATCTAGGGTTAAACCTTGTAAAGGGAATCGTTCTAAGTTTTATCAGTGTCATGGTCTTCTTACCGGCATTGACATTATTGTTTTACAAATGGATTGATAAGACACAGCATAAGCCATTACTTCCAGCATTCAAAAACATTGGTAAGCGAGTTGTTAAGGTAAAAGTGCCGAGTCTACTCATTGTATTTATCCTGCTCGTGCCAGCGTTTTTAGCACAAGGTCAAACTAATTTTATTTATGGGATTGGTGACCAACCAGAATCTACTCGCGCTGGGAATGATATTGCTAAGATTGAAGAAGTCTTTGGCAAAAGCACACAAATGGTATTACTCGTGCCAAAAGGTGACATCGCGAAGGAAGAAGCATTGGTAAGAGAATTAGAGGATATGAATCCTGTGAAAAGTGTTCTTGCCTATGTAAATACGGTCGGCTCCGCAATACCAGCCGAGTACTTGGATCAGTCTGTGACAGAGCAGTTTTATTCAGAGCATTATAGCCGAATAATCCTCCAGACGAATACGGAAGCAGAGGGGGATCAGGCATTTGATTTTATAGAAGAAGTACAAGAAATGACAAAAGATTACTATGGAGACGAAGCATACTCGCTAGGGGAAGCTGTAACCTTATATGATATGAAAAATGTAGTACAGAAGGATAACACTGTCGTTAATGTCCTGACGGTTGTAACGATTGCTTTCGTACTTTTGATTACCTTTAAATCAATTACCTTCCCAATCGTGCTCTTGCTTACGATTCAATCAGCGGTTTGGATTAACTTATCGGTTCCATACTTTACGAATTCCTCTTTAGTATTTGTTGGGTATTTGATTGTCAGTACGGTACAGCTAGCAGCAACAGTCGATTATGCGATTTTGCTAACGGAGGCATATAAAGAAAATCGAAAAGAAATGTCCGCAATGAAGGCGATTAAGAAAACATTAGATGAAAAAATATTTTCGATTGCAATTTCTGCATCGATATTATCTAGTGTTGGCTTTATTCTATGGATTACCTCTTCAAATCCAATCGTCGCGTCCATTGGGTTGTTACTTGGACGTGGAGCATTATTAGCCTTTATCATGGTAGTATTCTTCCTACCTGCTTGTCTATTAGTGTTTGATAGAGTAATTGATAAAACTACCTGGAAAGCAAACTATTATAAGGAGAAATGATGATGAGGAGATTGAAAAAGATACTACTAGTCTTAGCTGCTGCTATCCTTTTATTGCCGTCATTTCTTGTAACTGCCAATGCAACGAATGACAGCAATAAACAGGAAAGTACGGCACAAGAAAAAGGAGAAATTACTGCTAAGGATGAAGTGATTTACGCGACGTTAGATTCAGCTGGTAAAAGTAATGAAATCTATGTCGTTAACACATTGGATATAGCACAAGCAGGAATGATTACCGATTACGGTACGTATACGAGCTTGAGAAACTTATCGGATACACAGGAGTTAAACAAGCAAGGAGATGCAGTGACTTTCTCTGCTTCTGAAGGGAAATTTTATTATCAAGGGAATATCAATGATGCAGCCCTACCTTGGGATATTACAATTTCCTATTTCTTAGACGGGAAGGAGATTTCTCCTAAAGAGTTGGCTGGAGAAGATGGCCATGTAACAATTCGGATTGAGACAGCTATCAATGAGTCTGTGAATCCAGTATTTATGGAGAATTATTTGTTACAAATCTCTGTTCCACTTAATACGGAAATATTTACGAACATTAAAGCAGATGACGGTATGATTGCAAATGCAGGTAAGGATAAGCAAGTGACATTTACCGTAATGCCTGAAAATGAAGCGGAATTAGAGGTTGAAGCGGATGCTGAAGGCTTTGAATTAGATGGGATCAGTTTTACTGGAATTCCTTCTTCGATGTCCATTGATGGAATAGATGTTGATGGCATGACGGGAGATATTCAGTCGTTGTCGGACGCTATTGAGTCAATAAATGATGGTGTTAGGGAGTTGCATAATGGAGTTTCCGAACTGAATACTGGTACTTCACAACTAGTAGATGGATCGAAACAATATCAAGATGGTGTGAAGGAGCTTGCAAATTCCTCTACAAATCTCGTAAATGGTTCGAAAGAGATAGAAGATGCATTGACAACATTGAATCGTTCTCTTAGTAGTACAGACGAGATGGATATGTCGGGATTGGAGGGGTTAGTAGGTGGACTATACCAATTATCCGATGGTCTAGGAGAAATAGCGAACGGTTTAAATGAACTAAAAACAAATTATCGTGATGCTTATGATGCGTTGGATCAGGCGATAAATGAAATCCCGGAATATCAAATTACCAATGAAGAAATAAGTGCCTTGAGAGAAAGTGGTGCCGATCAAGAAGTAATCAATCGTTTATTAGCAACATATGAAGCGGCACAGAAGGTAAAAGGAACATATTCCGCAGTGAAACCGGGATTTGATGCAGTTGGTGAAACATTAACAGGTGTGAATAAATCGCTAAGTGAAATGGCTAATCAAGTAGATAAAATGGCCAATGGGCTTTCGGACTCCCTAGAGGAAGATGGAATGGATGGTTTCAGCGAATTACAGGAAGGGATTGCAATGCTGTCAGCCAACTATAAAGCATTCCATTCAGGCTTAGTAGAATATACTGGTGGAGTTATCCAAATCGCTAGTGCCTATAATGAAGTACACAGTGGAATGGTAGAGCTGTCTGAAGGTACTAATGAGCTAGAAAATGGCGTTGGGGAACTTCATGATGGCACAAATGAGCTAAGCGATTCTACAAGTAATCTACCAGAACAAATGACGGAAGAAATCGATGAGATGATGTCTGACTATGATAAATCTGATTTTGACCCTGTATCATTTGTGTCTAGTAAGAATGAAAAAGTAAATTCTGTACAGTTTGTATTTAAAACAGAAAGTATTCAACAGGAAGAACCAGATGAAAATAATGAGCCTGAGGAAGAGAAAAAAGGATTTTGGGAGTTATTTTTAGATTTGTTTAGATAACAAAAGCACCTGACATCATTGCTATTCATGCAATAATGCCAGGTGTTTCTTTCGTTGAAAATCATTTTTTCCGATAGAAAAGCCAACGAATAATCGTCCCCCATATGGCTTTAAAATAGTATCTACTAGTCTAATAATATCCCTTTTGGAATCATTTCTGTAATAATTATCGAACGCCTTAATGAATTGTTCTGTAAATTGAATATCGTATTCTTTTAAGGAACGGACCATCCATTTAGAAGCACCAATCCATTTGCGATTCGTTCTTAATAATTCACTGACAAGTTCAGCAAGTGTATTCGCATTGAACTACCCCCACTTATCGACCTTATGGTCTGATTGAAGTGGGGGATTCCTAAGAACACCAACCTATTGGTTAGTTATGGATTAGGCTATCCCCGCAGTTCCTGCGGTTAATCGTAATGCTTCGTTACGAAGATTCAAACTTGCGTTAATATCTCTATCGTGACGAGTTTTACAGGTAGGACACTCCCACTCACGCAAAGCAAGATTTTTAACGTCTTTATACTTATGACCACACGTTGAACAAAGCTGACTGGAAGGGAAATTTTTCGCTACGGTCACAACCTGTTTTCCGTACCAATTTGCTTTATATTCCAACATTGTGCGAAATTGTGACCAAGATACCTCGCTGATAGCCTTAGCAAGATTAGGATTCTTTAACATGTTTTGGACAGACAAATCTTCAATACCAATGATGTCGTGGTTTTTGACAATTTCGGTAGAGATTTTATCTAACATATCCTTTCTAGCGTTTGCTATCTTTTCGTGAAGTCGTGCCACTTTTACTTTTTGTTTGTTCCAATTGGAAGAACTAATTTGTCGTCTTGAAAGAATACGCTGTGCTTTTGCTAATTTTTCTTCTAATGTTCGGAAGAATTTTGGATTTGCATACGTCGTTCCATCCGAAAGTGTGGCAAAGTCTTTTAATCCAACATCCATTCCAATTGCGGAACCTGTTTTTCCAAGTTGTTCAACTTCTGTTTCGGCTAAAATCGAAACGAAGTATTTTCCCGAAGAGTTACGTCTAATCGTTGCGTTCATAATGCGACCTTCTACTTCACGACTTTTTGCAAAACGAACAAGACCTAATTTCGGTAGTTTCATATGCTTATCCAAAACAGCAATATTCCCATTTACAAATTTTGTTGTATAGGATTGAACCGGATTCTTTTTTGATTTGAAACGTGGTTCGCCGTTTTGTTTTTTGTAATATCGAGTGTAAGAATCGTTTACTATTTCAACTGATTTTTGAAGGGCGATACTATCGACTTCTTTTAAAAACGGATAGTGTTTCTTTAATTCACGAACTGCCTTAATGGATTGGTTTTTATTGAAAAACTCACCTTTCCAATTATTTTCAGTCAGTTGACCGTTCTGCACCATTTCATTGACGATGTACCAATAAGCATCTTTCCCTTTTTGTTTTCCAACAAAATAGTTGTAAACAAAGCGAGAACATCCAATTGTTTTGTTAATCAGTTCCATTTGCTTTTTACTTGGATAGATTCGGAACTTGTAGGCTTTTTTCACAACCATTAATTTTCCACCTCCTTCATTATGTTGGATGGAAACGAATGGATTACTTTATAGAAAAAAGGTTTTACCACTCGTACCTAAGCTATTATTTATCTCATCAACACGCACTCGAACAGTCGGACAAACGAGATGGCAAGTAAGCCATCCCTTGTCCGAAGACGATTCATCCCCCACTTACTCATGGGGCTTTACCCTTCTCATTCCTTGAAGATGAGGGGATTCTCGCCTTTTTTAGATAAAATATCGTTTCGTAGTTCTCGTTTCAGTTGACCATACTTCAGGACCTTTAGCCAATAATTCTTTTGCTTCACTTTTAATTGCATCTATTACGCCTGTATCCTTAAGAATTATTCCCTCTGATACCATTCGAGGTAAGGAAGGTCTAGCACGTTTGAAATCACTCTCAAAATAATCGCGATAGGAATGGAGATTATGTACGAATATCTCTATCGGCCACTCACTTACAATTAGTGATTCCCTGTAAGAGGAGTGCGTTGCATTATCGAATATAACAATATCCAGATCAGAAGTTTCTGTTCCTTCACCGCGAACAACACTCCCTGCTAGTAGTGCACCATCACAATGAGGAAAGTAATTATAAATAAAATTCTTCGCAACTTTCTCTGGAGCTAATCTATTAGAATGTAGCATAAGTACACCTTCTTAAACTCTTAATTACGGGAGAGTCTTGTCATCTCCACTAGATATAGTTTTTATTATTCCACTTTAATAACCTCTAACATATTCGTAGTTGAAATTAAATCAATGGTATGTGAACCGTTGGTATACAGAGTAGAGCCTCCTTCACTGATTTCTTCTTTCCAGCCATTTTTTGATAGAACCCATTTATATATAGAAGGTATGCCATTTTCTTCAGATGCATGACCCCACTCATATCGTTCAGTTAGTTCATCTTTATGAAGGAGAGTTGCAGTTTTGGGAACAGGAAATTCATAAAAATCCTCTGATGGCTCATAAAGTAAAAATGTAAGTAAATAGAATACCAGTCCAGCTCCTAACAGAGTAATCACGGAAATGGCAAGCCACTTCTTCTTTTTCTTCAATTTTTACACCTTCCTTTTTTGAGGTAAAAAAATATATAATCCCCTAGTCGTCCTGATGATAAATCATAAGCAACATCTCTTGTACTTGATGGGATTGTTCTTGCTTAACATATAGACAAAAGGAGGATAGCAAACGATAAAACCTATATGTTTTTTAATCGAGGGAAGTTACAAATCCATATAATGTGTGGAATGCGAATAGCGATTACTTTTTAAAAATCCAAGACTTGTATAAAATCTATCTGCTTGCTCGGTGTCGGTATATAGTACCAATACATTAAAATGGTCTGTAGCCTCGAGTATTATTCTTTTCACTAAAAGACTGCCTAGACCTAATCTTCTATGTGTCTTCTTGACGTAAAACCTTCTTAATCTACCGATAGTAGGTGTAGACGAGAAAGAATGTATCTCCTTTAACTAGGAGTTGCAGATGTACTTAATCTTTAAATGATAACCCTTCTTCTTCCAAGGAAGCCCTCAATACAGGTATGGATGCTGGACCGATTCCGTGTAATTTTAGTATTTCTTTTTCCGTGTAGCTGGATAGTTCCTCCAAAGTCTGAATGCCTTCATGAATTAACGCGTTTCTTGCAGGTGAACTGAGTTTGGAGAGGAAGCCACTTTTAGGTTTATTTTCTTTATTACAAGTAGGGCAGCTTCGGCAGTCACTACTCTTATAATACTGATGACCTTTTTCGCATATCTTTAATATCTTTCCACCTGACAATATAATCCCTCCTACTAATGTCTACCTATATTAATGTATAGACTATCCTAGATATTCTGATTATATTCTAGCATAGGATTCTGATTTTTCTAATCTATTTTTATTAAAAAGTATCTATACTAGTAATATTTTTCTAGTTCAAGATTAGTACGCTAATGCGACTAAAAATGGTAGGATAGAAAGATAGATTTTTTTTAGTTTTGGAGGAAACACAAATGCAACAGGAAGTATACTTCTATCGATTTTTAGAACCAGTTTCGAAGGACTTAGCACATATTGCTAAACAATTAGAAAATAGTATCTTTACTAGTCCACGGGTGGTTTTGACCCACTCTAGAATATTTATTGAACATATCCTACAAAAGGTAATCGAAATCGAGAACCTTTCCCAAATTCGCAAGGGAATGCTTATGGAGCAAGTTAATCTATTGGATGAGCATGGCTATCTTACAGATGAAATCCGTGATGCACTTCATTATGTGAGAATGCAGGGGAATCAGGCTGCACATGATCCGAGGAAGTTCCGTTTTTCGGAGGCACTTCTATGTTGGGAGGCTATTTATACAATAGTGAAGTGGTTTGTTGAAGTGTATGGTTCTCATGATATCGAAGTTCCAGAGTATCATGATCCATCTCCACGAAAGCAGCAAAGCTTCGATATACAAGAATTGGTGTTTAAGCTTGATGCATTAGAGGAGAAACTGGCAGCAGCGATTACAAACCCACAAGAAGAAGTAGAGGTTGTTGCTACGTTGGAAAAAGAAATGACGGAAGAATTACCAGGAGATACTACCATTCGTACGATATCTTATAAAGGGCAATATCTAGATATACCGTATTTTCTTCGTGATGCATTTCTCCTTCCTCAGCGTTTTCCAAAGTCAGAGACCTTTTTAATTAGGTTAGGTGCTGAGCAGCATGGAAGAATCATGAGTGAATTACCTAATAATATAGAAGGGCTTGCAAGACATGTGAAGCGATTTTCTGAAAAGAATGAAGAGCAATTTTTCGAGGAGTTAAAGCGGTTTATTGAGGAAGAAAGGATACGGAGAAAGATAGTCTTAGATAGACCTGGAGAGTTATTTTTCTTTTTCAAAACAGATTACATTGTTGTTACAGAAGAGCTATCGGCTATCCCTTTAACAGATGAATATTTCACCAGTATACCGAATCTATTAAGACAAATGCACGAGGACCAGATAGAGAAGGTCGGCCAGTTACCAATGGAATTGCTGATATTGGCAAAATATGACCGTGTAGGTGTTGGTACGGTGGAGAAGCTATTTCAACAATTAAAAGAAATGCAAACGAGAAAGTAATGAATTGGAGAAATGAACTTAGCCCCTCCAGACATGATAATTAGGATGATGGAATATATATCGTGTTAAGGAGGGGATTGTTATCGCTAAAAAAATTTTATTCTTTGGAGATCCTGGTATTGATGATTCATTAGCATTGATGTATAGCCTTATTGATCCTACCTATGAAATTTTAGGGGTAGTAACAAGCTATGGGAATGTGACGAAAGATCAAGCAACTGCGAACGCTGCTTATCTGCTACAATTGGCTGGAAAAACCAATGTGCCTGTAATTCCTGGTGCTGCCCAACCCGTTCAGCAGGATGAGGTGATGTTTTACCCTGAAATCCACGGAGAAGGAATTGGCCCAATCCGTCCTCCAACGAATATGCAGTATCAGATTTACCCATTTGATACTATCCGATTAATTATTGAACAATATGGAAATGAACTCATTATTGTCGATACGGGTCGTTCCACAACACTAGCGACTGCGTTTATTTTGTATCCTGACCATATGAGAATGGTTAACGCTTATTACATAATGGGTGGAGCATTCTTTTTTCCAGGAAATGTAACTGCGCTAGCGGAGGCAAACTTTTTTGGTGACCCGACCTCATCTAATTTTATTCTGAAATACGCCCACAATCTAACCATTACACCATTAAATGTCACGCAATATGCCATTCTTACTCCTGATTTAGTGGATGCTATTTCGCATAACAAGAAGAATATTTATGCGTTCATGCTAACACCAGTTTTTGAATATTATTATGAATTTTATAAAGAACAATATCCTGGTATCCCAGGTGCGCCAATACATGATTTATTAACGGTCATGCTCATTAAGACCCCAGATATAGTGGACTATATATACTATGATGCGAAAGTTATAGAAGACGTGGAAGCTAAAGGGATGTCTTATATTGATATCCGTCCAACAAGTCAAACAGGAAAGACTAGAATTGCGATCCATCTGCACTATGATAAATTTATTGAGGAATTTAGTAAAGTGATGTTACCAGAATGATGAATATACGTTTTTAAAGATACTAGCCTGAGGAAGCTGGTATCTTTTTTATTTTACATTACTTTTATTCCGTTTTTGGAGGAGAAAGAGGTAGGGAAGAAGAATAGTTAGAAGTAGAAATAATTTTCAAAAAAACAGGAGGGATAAGATGGGAAGATTAATTCATTTTGAAATTCATGTCGATGAAATGGAGCGTGCTAAGCGTTTTTATGGTGAGGTGTTCGGCTGGAAGTTTGAGGATTGGTCGGATTATGCTGGCATGCCTTATTTCGGGGCTGTTACGGGTGATGATAACGAGCTGGGGATTAATGGTGCCTTAATTAAACGCAATGGTCCATCTCCAGAACCTGGTCAAGCAATGAATGGCTATGCTTGTACGATAGGGGTAGAGGATTACGATCAGACAGAAGAGAAAATAGTGCAGCATGGAGGAATAGTAGCATTGCCAAAGCATGCCCTACCTGGAATGGCTTGGCAAGGTTATTATGTAGATACAGAGGGAAACACATTCGGAATTCATCAACCAGATAAGAATGCGAAATAGCTTGTTAATTAGGTAAAGAGATAGCATCTATGTAGAATATTGTTATATTAAAAAAGTCAAGGAGCTTTTACTGTGTACGAGCTCCTTGATTATGTTCTTACTGGGACAGTTGTTCCTTCGTTATAGAAGCTACTTCCCGGTTGATGCGTTCTTTTTTTCCATGCATGAAATAATAGAGAATCGTGGTGATTAAAACAATTACTCCCATTATGACATAGAGATGCCGGTATCCTGTTAGTGGAATGATAAATCCGATGATATATGGTCCAAACCCAAGACCAGTATCGAGAAAGATGTAGTAGGTTGACGTTGCTAGTGCTACCCGATTAGATGGAACGACTTTTACAGCAATGGCCTGGGTGATGGATTGCATATTCCCAAATCCTAACCCCATCAGAATACTCGCAAGTAATAAGGTTACACTTCCATTCGTTACACTTAAAAGTAGTAATCCTCCGCCAAAAAGAAGAAATGCAGGATACATTACCGCATTTGCCCCTTTTGTATCCATTAGTCGTCCTGTGAAAGGACGTGATGCCAATATACTAGCTCCGTATACGACAAAGAAAATACTAGCGACTTCCACTAAATCAATTTCAATTGCGTAAAAATTAATGAATGACAGCACACTTGCATAACAGAACGAAGTGACAAGTATAACAAGCGCGATAGGAATTGCCTTTGGTTCTATAAAGCTAGAAAGCTTTAATCCATTAGAATTGGATTTAGTTGGAGAAGCTTTTACTTCTGGTATATGAATAAAGAAAGCAATGGCCATACTAATGATACCTAATACGAAACAAAAGCTAAATATAAGTTCAAAGCTAACATGTTGACTCATAAATATGCCGATGAAAGGGCCGATAGCTGTAGCTAGTGTAATACTTAAGCTATAGTAACCAATTCCCTCCCCTTTTCGTTCTTTCGGTATAATTTCAGCTACAATAGTACCTGTAGCAGTACTTGCCATTCCGAGGGCAATTCCATGTAATAAGCGCGTAATCATTAAAAAAGTAATCCCGAAATGGATGAAATATAGACAGGAAGTTAGGATGAACGCTAGCAAGCCGATAAATAGCATCCGCTTATTCCCAATGGTCGTAATTAAGCGACCGATGAATAGTCTTCCTATTAAGGTTCCAATGATAAAAATACCTGTAGCAAGTCCAGCCTGACTTTCCGAAGCATGGAACTGTTCAACTACATACACAGCCATCGTTACTAATAATAAATAAAATACTAAGTACAGAAAAAAGTTTGCTAATGAAATAATGATAAAATCTTTGGTCCATAATTTTGCTTTTATTTGATTCAAAATAAATCTCCTTACTTCATGATGTTTTGACGTATTTCTTGTAAAATACGAATGGTTTCCAGTTGTTCCTCTTCTGATATACCACTGAGAACTTCCTCTTCATATTGATCGATCGTAACACGGACTTCCTGATATACCTTTTGGCCCAGATTAGTAAGCTGCATGCGCTTTTCTCGCTTATCTTTGCTTGGCTGTTGCTCAACATACCCCAAATTTTCTAGGCTTGCCATCGTCCTGGTTACTGTTGGCTTTTCCACACCTTGATAGTGGGAAATCTCGACATTCGTTGCAGAGCCATGATGAAATAAATAGTATAAAATCGTCCACTGTGCACGGTGAAGCTGGTGTTTATTAAGCTCTGTATTTAATCGATTTTCAAACGGTCGGTATAACATAATGAGCTGGTGAAAGAATTTTTGTGAAGTTTTAATCGGAACCCCTCCTTTTAAAAAATAGTTATCATGGATAACAGTTATCTAGGGTAACTATTATAGCACACTAGAAAGAGAGAGAAAATAAAAGGATTGCAGCTTTTCTATAAAAAACAGTCATCCGGGCATACTAAATCATATTGAATAGCGGGAGGGTAATAAATGAATAGAAATGGTATCGTATCGGTCTTTGCCCTTGGCGGCTTACATGAAGTGGGTAAAAATATGTACGCGATAGAATGTGGCGAGGATATTGTTGTTATCGATTGCGGAAATAAATTTCCAGATGAAAGCCTACTCGGTATCGATTTAATTATCCCAGATATTTCCTATCTTATAGAAAACAAAGATAGAGTACGTGCATTAATTGTTACACACGGGCATGAAGATCATATTGGTGGTATTCCTTACTTTTTGAAGAAAATAAATGTTCCTGTATATGCAACGCGCTTTACCCTTGGTCTTATTGAGATTAAATTAAAAGAACATCGCTTTCTTCGTGAGAGTGAATTACATGAGATCCATTCTGAATCCGAAATACAAATTGGCGACATGCGTATTAGCTTTTTTAAGGTGAATCATAGTATCCCAGATTGCCTTGGTATTGTATTTAGTACACCAGAAGGAAATATTGTACATACTGGTGACTTTAAGTTTGATTTGACTCCTGCCAATAATGAGCGCTCAGATCTTCACCGAATGGCTGAAATTGGCAACAAAGGGGTGTTATTACTATTATCGGAAAGCACCAATGCAGAGCGCAAAGGCTTTACCCCTTCTGAGCAAATGGTTGGAGATAATTTAGAAAGTATTTTTATGAAATGTAAGCAAAAGGTGATTGTATCTACTTTTGCGTCGAATGTTAGTAGAATTCAACAGGTTATCCATGCTTCAAAGAAAACAAGGCGTAAACTTGCGCTTCTCGGTAGGTCTATGGTTAATGTTGTCGGTGTAGCAATGGAGCGAGGTTATTTAGATGTGCCAAAAGGTATGCTAATCGATGCTCGTGATATTCATGATTTACCACCAGAGATGGTGACCATTCTATGTACCGGAAGCCAGGGGGAAGCAATGGCGGCCCTTAGCCGGCTATCTACAGGGAACTTTCGTGGTGTCGATATTTACCCGGAGGATACGGTTATTCTGGCAGCGGGACCTATCCCTGGTAATGAAAAGAATGTCACTACGATTGTGGATAACCTATATAAGCTAGGGGCACATGTCATTTACGGGTCTGGAAGTAGTTCTGGCATGCATGTGTCTGGTCATGGGTATCAGGAGGATCTTAAGCTCATGATTACGCTAATGAAGCCGAAGTATTTTGTCCCGATTCACGGGGAGTACCGGATGCTCTATCACCACCAGCTTCTAGCCGAGTCAGTCGGAGTTGAGCCGGGAAATACCTTCATTCTAAAAAATGGAGATGTTGTGGATATCCAAAATTCGGAAGCTCGCAGTACACGAACCATTCCAGCTGGTAGCACGTATGTAGATGGAATTGATGTAGGGAATATGGAGTTTGTCCTACGTGATCGGAAGCAAATAGCAGAGGACGGGATGCTGATGATTATTCTTCCGATGAGTAAGGAGAATGCTAAAATGCTTGCCGATCCTGAAATTATCTCGCGAGGCTTTGTCGATAATAATTTCTCTGAACTAAGAAAACGAATGATCCGTATCATTCAAGAGACAGTAGATGAATTACATGCAGCAGATCGATACTCTTGGAATGTGAAAAAGAAGCAGATTAAGCGCCTCATCTCACAATATATTAAAGAACGGACGAAAAAGGAGCCAATGATTGTTCCCATTCTAATTGAGATTTAGAAGTTACTATGGACTTGTTGTATCTAAGTGATATGATAGGTCCTTTTTTACGTAAGAATGGATGGTGAATCTTCAAAATTATACTAATGATAAAACAAAGTGGTAATATAGTGTGTGTGATGAACTATCCCACAGACAGAAGGGAGCAATTAAATTGGCAGAACGTGTTGGGATTATAGATATAGGGTCAAATACGATTAGACTGGTCATTTATGAACGACTAAATTCATGGCAGTATTTTGATGAGATAGAAAATATAAAGGTTACAGCTCGTCTTCGTTCTTACTTTGATGAGAATCATTCCTTAAATAGAGATGGAATTGCCCTATTGATCGCTACGTTAGAGGATTTTAATCAGCTATTAGCACATTATGAGGTGAACGAGTTTACTTGTGTAGCAACGGCATCGATTAGGCAAGCGGTAAATAAGAATGAAATACTAGCTATTGTAGAGAAGAAGACACAAATAGCTATCAAGCTATTAAGTGAATATGAAGAAGCCTTTTACGGATATAAAGCGGTAATTCATTCTATCCCAATTCAGAATGGAATTACCATTGATATTGGCGGTGGTAGTACCGAGGTGACTTATTTTGAAAATCAGAAGATGATCCATTTCCATAGTTTTCCTTTTGGAGCATTATCCTTAAAACTACAATTTGTTCAGGATGATATTCCGACAGAACAGGAAATAGAGGCAATAAGACAATATGTTAAGGAACAATTTCAAACATTCTCTTGGATTAAGAATAAAAATGTTCCAGTCATCGCGATAGGAGGAAGTGCTAGAAATGCGGGCCAGATTCATCAACGGTTTACAGATTATCCGTTAGAAGAAATGCATCAATATGAGATGGAAATAGAAGACTTGATAACGACGAAAGAAAGATTACTACCATTGACCTATATGGAGTTGCAAAAGACCGATGGATTATCCAAGGACAGGGCAGACACCATTTTACCAGCCTTTGAAGTGTTTGATACGATTTGTCATCTTTCTAATTCTACGAAATTTTTCGTAAGCCGTCGTGGACTTCGAGATGGAATATTGTATGAGGGGTGGCTTGACCATGACCATCATAACTTGCCATTGTTAGATGCCAGTATAGAGAAGTTTCGTAAACATTTTTATATCGGGTCACAGGATGAACGACAACTAATTACGTTAGCTACCCGTTTTTATGAAGCAGTAAAGAAATTAGAAGGATTGGACCTGCATTTCTCAGAAGAGGATTATCATTTACTTACACTAGGTGGACGTATCTATAACCTAGGAAATCGAACAACATTGGAAACGAGTAGTAATACGTTTAACTTATTAGCGAATCGGACGCTACTTGGACTGTCTCATCGGGACCGAATTAAACTAGCATTAGTAGCATCCTTTAAAAGCAAAGGTACTTTTCAAAAGTATATCCAACCTTTTAAAGCTTGGTTCACTAAGGAGGAACAAACAAAGCTAAGTATTCTCGGTGCTATATTGAAAGTAGCGCAATGTTTAAATATATCCAATAACAATACGGTAGAGGATGTAGATATCATCCAGGAACAATCTGGTACATGGCTGTTGCAGATCAGTTGTAACGGATATTATCGACCGGAAGAATATCATGTGGAAAAACAGAAGAAGCATTTAGAAAAGCTATTAAAGCTCTCGATTACTACAAATTTTCTACTTTAGTAAAGCAACTTCTTATTGACTAATAATTAACAAAAAATTTACAATTTGTTTATAAAGGAGAGTCAGTAAATTGATATAATTTAGATATATGTGTCATAAAAGGAGATGTGCGAAATGGAAGTTGCAGAAAAGACGATCAACCTAGATAATCCTTCCTATTATAATAATCGAGAGTTGAGTTGGTTGAATTTTAATTATCGAGTATTAGAAGAAGCGTTAGATGACCAGAATGCACTTCTCGAAAGACTTAAATTTATGGCTATTTTTAGTTCTAACTTGGACGAGTTCTTTATGGTTCGTGTAGCAGGACTTCTAGACCAAGTAAAGGCTGGTTATAATCGTCCAGAAAATAAAGCGGGATTAACTCCTATGGAACAGCTAGAAGCAATTTCTAAGGTTTGTCATGGATTAATTTCTGAGCAGGATGAGACCTATTTAACGTTATTAACACCATTATTGGCTAAAGAACAGATTTCTTTTGTTTCTATTGAAGAATTGTCGAAAATGGAATTAGAATTTTTAGAACAACAGTTTAATGAGCATATTTTTCCTGTGCTAACACCAATGGCGGTTGATGCCTATCGACCATTTCCGATGCTGTTAAATAAGTCTCTTAACCTAGCTATCACCATTGTAGATAAGCAGAAGGATAAGATGGAAACGGAACGCTTAGCGATTGTACAAGTACCTTCTGTCATCGACCGTTACATTGAACTGCCCAATCAAAATGGCGTAAGATCTTTTGTCCTATTGGAACAAGTAATTTCGCATTTTATACATAAATTATTTGTTGGGTATCAGGTAATGTCGGTTACAGCATTTCGAATCACAAGAAATGCAGATTTGACTATACATGAAGATGGTGCTGAGGATTTATTACAGGAAATAGAAGAAGAGTTAAAGAAACGGAAACGTGGAGCAGCAGTCCGGCTAGAGGTTCAGGATCATGTTTATGACCAACAAGTTATTGATTATCTTATAGAAGAATTGGAGATTAATAAAAAAGATGTCTATTTCGTCAAGGCACCACTCGATTTAACATTTCTTTTTCCATTCTATAAGACGATTAAATCGACTCATGAGCATTTAACAGATCCATCTTATATTCCGCAGCCTCCCCAAGATTTACGCGGGGATAAGGAATTGTTCGAGGCTATTTTAGAAGAGGACCTTTTACTGCATCATCCATATGAGTCTTTTGAGCCGGTTGTAGATTTTGTTTCGCAAGCAGCGGACGACCCAGATGTATTAGCGATTAAGCAGACACTGTACCGTGTTAGTGGAAATTCTCCAATCATTAAAAGCTTAGAACGGGCTGCGGAGAATGGTAAGCAGGTTACGGTTTTAGTAGAATTAAAGGCTAGATTTGATGAAAAGAATAATGTGCAATGGGCAAAAGAATTAGAAAAGGCCGGTTGTCACGTGATCTATGGGATAACCCATCTAAAGACGCATAGTAAGATTACATTAATTGTTCGTCGGAAGAAAAATCAAATAGAACGATTTGTTCATCTTGGAACAGGGAACTATAACGATGCAACAGCAAGAACGTATACCGATCTTGGACTTCTTACGGCAAATGAGGAAATTGGTATTGATGCTACCAACTTTTTTAATTACTTAAGTGGATATATGGACAAGCCTGATTACCATCATTTAGTTATGTCACCATATGATATTCGAAAGAAATTTGTTCAATTAATTGATGAAGAGATTGCCTATCATAAGCAATTTGGTAATGGGCATATTATGGCAAAGATGAATTCCTTATCGGATAAAAATTTAATTAGAAAATTATATGAAGCATCCAATGCTGGGGTGAAGGTAGATTTAATTGTAAGAGGGATTTGTTGTCTCCGTCCGGGAATTGCCAATGTAAGTGAAAATATAAAAGTTCGTAGTATTGTTGGTCCATTTTTGGAACATACCCGAATTTATTATTTTCACCATAATGGGGAACAGAAGGTCTATTCATCCTCAGCAGATATGATGACGCGAAATATGGAAAAACGAATTGAGATATTATTCCCTATTTTAAAGAAGCATTTAAAACAACGGGTTTTAGATTGGATGTATCTCATGTTAGCAGATAATGTAAAAGCAAGAGAACAGGATTATACTGGGAAATATCATTATGTCGCACGACGTGAAGATGAAGCAGAAATTAATAGTCAATTGGAGTTATGTGAACGTGCACGCAACTTCGAACATGCAAAGGACTCGAAACAAAACAAAGGTAAGTTCGATGTATTAAATTATTTTCCGTTTAAACAAATTAGTAAAATGTATCAAAAATCAAAGTAGCTGGGATAATGAGACCAGTTGCTCGTCCTGACAGGATGCTAAAGTCAGTTTCTTGGTGAATACCGAGAGCTGACTTTTCTTTTTAAGTAACTAGCTCGGTAACACACTTGTACTTAGTCTGGTCTAAAAGGTATAGTTTAGTAAAAGATAACATCAACAGGGGGAAATCGAATGTGGAATGTAACAAAAGAGGCAAGGGAAAGGTTTGAAAAGTGTAATTTGCTTCCTATTCATGAATCGGATGAGGAGTGGGAGACAGTCATACGTGAGGCGAAAGAGGAAGGGGAGGATCTCGCTGCTAGTTTAAGAGAGGAGTTGGAAGAAGTAAAGGAAGAATTGCTGGATATTCTTCCTAGTCGTTTTATTCCGTATGTCTTAGATGGAAGCTTAAACCAACCAACATTGCCGAAAGCGGTAAGAATGGATTATGTACAATGGATGCAAGAAGCGGATAAGGAATTTGAGGATATATTAGATGCCGCTTCTGAGAATACCGAGCAGGCTATTACATGTCTCTCTAATTCTGTCCAGTCGGTTCTGGAAGAAAGTCTGCATGATACTGCAATCGAACGAATAGTACGAGAAGGTGAAACAATTCATCTTTATTTGAATACAGATGGTGGTTTTTCGACGAAATCATTGATTCATCTGATATTTGAAGGAGTTAAAAGGGAAGTGTCTGACACATCTATCCAGGTGGAGCAATGGCTTATTTATTATGAGCTTCAGAAGAGAGGTGAAGGGTTTGCATTCCGTGCATTATTTGATTCCCCACAAGCAGAATGGACAATTACGATGGAGAATATGGAAGCGGAATACTATTATCGTCCAAAGGAATATAGACACTTGCGTGAAGAAGAACAGCTAGAAGAGATTACGCTATTAGAATATATTGCTATGCTGGATCAAGACCATTCGTATTGGTTCATCACACCTCATATAGAATGTAGCATTACCTCTCTATCTGAAGGAATGGCGATAGAGGGTGGGACGGTAGAAATAGAGAAAGAACAGGTAGTGGTAACGGTTGGCGGGAAGCAGTATACCTATGATAACGAAGCGATGAAAGGGTATATTTATACCGATAACGATGAAGAAATTTTGCATCGTTATGAAGAACCATTGCCATTTGATGAAATAGAAGCAGCTGCATTGGGCAGCGATCTAGAACGGCAAGTACAAGCCTGGAATACGATGTATGCGAATTCAGAAGCATTACAAGACGTAATCAATCATGTGTTAGCTAAAGTGAAGGTAACAGATGAAAACGAAATGATGATCGAAGTCTATGTGAATCATTTTTATCATGAAGGTATTTTAACTGAGGATGTTACGGCGTTATATCAGGATTTATTAGAAGCAGAGTAAAGGCAGGCGAATTCCATTTTACAGGGGTAAAATGGTCAGGAATTAAAGCAATAGCATGGTAATGAGAACTCACGGCGCTGTTAAATTAACTAGGCTGTGAGTTTTTTTATGTTTATTTTTCACCAATGTCAATCACCAAAATCTACATGTTGTTCCAATAATATTCTTTTCAAACTAATGGTTTGCCATAATGAATCAAAGAAGGAAAGGAAGGTGTTTACATTGTTAATGGTGAACAAAGTAGAGAAGTATTATGGGAAGAAAACGGCATTATCAAATGTTACCTTAGATATCCCTAAAGGAATTTGCTACGGGTTAGTCGGGCCAAACGGAGCAGGGAAATCCACATTAATGAAAATTATTGCTTCCGTTATTCAAGATTATAAAGGAACGGTTCAATTTACGAATGAAAAGATTCGTGTAGGGTATGTGCCACAAGATATTGCTCTTGAAGAGACATTATCCGCTCGAGATAATTTATATTTCTTTGGAGAGCTCTATGGTTTAAAAGGTAAAACGTTAAAAAATCGTACAAATGAAGTTTTAACGGAGATTGGACTAAAAGAGCGAGGGAAGGATAAGGTGCAGTCTTTCTCTGGAGGGATGAAACGTCGTCTAAATATTGGCTGTGGAATCATGCATAATCCCAATTTAATTATTATGGATGAGCCAACAGTAGGTGTTGACCCTCAATCGCGTAGATATATTTTTCAAATGATAGAACGGATGAAGAAGGCTGGTAGTACGATCATTTATGCTAGCCACTATATGGAAGAAATCGAGCACCTATGTGAGGTAGCAGGATTCATGGATCATGGGCGTATAGTGGAAAATGATCACATTGATACGATATTAAAAAAGCATGTAACCCCTTCTGTATATGTAAAAGGGAATAATTGTTTGCCTGAGGATATTAGTAAATATGGTTCCGTACAAAGCAAGGAGGACGGATACTTAGTCAGTTCGGATAATCCTATACTTGTCATGGAGAAGGTCTTAGCTTTTATAAAAGAGAACAAAACGGAGCTAGAACGTTTGGAATTAGTTAAGCCACGGTTGGAGGATGTATTTTTCTCCTTAACAGACTCTAAGTTAAGAGATTAATAGGAAAGGGGATAAGGATATGAATGCTGTTGTAAAGTTGGAAATGAAGAAAAATCTTCAGGATCGGGGTCTATTATTCTGGGCGCTAATATTGCCAATCGTATTTACTGTACTATTTATTTCGGTATTTACTTCGGGAACAGAAGAAGTGGAAAGTAAGCAAGTGATTATTTCTATTGTTCCGGGATATACCGTGATGTTTGTATTCTTTATTATGATTTCCATGACGGAATCATTTATCAAAGATCGAAATATGGGAATGATAGCAAGGATTTCGAGTACACCACTATCACCATACTTGTATTTACTAGGCAAATGGATACCATACATGTATATTGTGAGTATACAGATAGCAATCTTACTATTGTTCGGAAAATTAGTATATGATGTCCCACTAGAGCAACCAGTACAATTAAGCATATTGGCTATTGCTTTAACCTTCATGGTGACAGGACTAGGACTTTTACTTGCTGTAGTGGTAAAGACAAATAATATGGGGATTGCCTTGACACAGGTTATCGCTTTAGGTGGAGCATTACTTGGAGGATTGTGGGTTCCGGTGGATATGATGCCAGACTTCTTACAAATACTAAGTCGTTTCTTACCACAATATTGGGCTCATCAAGCATTTCAGGATGCAATGACTGGTACACTGCAAATAGGGGAATTTATTCAGGCATCATTAATCTTAGTTGGAGTTGGGATAGTTGGATTTGTTATAGCGATTTTATGTTTCCCGATAGTATTAAAACGGGCAAAGGGGTAATCCATACAGGGGGATGTTAAGGTTGAAGGTCAACATTGATATTGATGATAAGCATAGCGAACCGTCCATCACGATACAGACAAATGAATGGTCGGAGGAGTTGGAGGAAATTGTAGCTCTCATAAAGGGGAAAAATGGTAGGCGATTGTTTGGGATAGAAGCGGACCAAACCGTTTTACTAGATCCAAAAGCAATTGATTTTGTATATGCTGAAAAAAGAAAGGTTTTTGCTTGTCTTGGAAAGAAGCATGTTGAAATTAGGATGAAGCTTTATGAAATAGAAGAGAATTTAGCTTCCTATAACTTTATGCGTTTTTCTAAATCCGTTATCGGCAACCTAAATCAAATTGAGCGGTTTGAATTATCCTTTAATGGGAATCTCTGTGTGTATTTTGAATCCGGAAATAAGGAGTATATTACGAGAAAGTATGTACTACCAATCAAGAATAGATTAAATATGGGAGGGAAATCGGATGATAATGGAAGGGATTAGGAGGAGTATTTATGGAATCGCCTTTGGTGGTATTATTACGTTTATTGCCATAACCATTGTTCATTTTACAGATACTAATACCTCCGTATCGCAAATATGGCTCTATATGCTCTGTACATTCGTGCTTGGAATCTATTTCGGATTGTCCTCCCTGATATTCAGTGACAATGGTTGGAGCATGTTAATACAAACCATCGTACATTTTACGGTTTCGATTATTGTTTATTTAATCATTGCGTTGTCTGCTGGCTGGGTTCCGTTACGTTTATTTCCAATTCTATTGACCTCTTTCATATTCATAGGTATTTATACGTTGAATTGGACTGGATACTACCTGTATTTTAAAAAAGTTGAAAAATCGATGAATGCAAATTTGAAGAAAAATGAGTACAAGTAGACCATAGGAGAGCTTCCCTTTCCTTTTGGTTTTGAAGGATATGAAGGTAAAAACTCAACTGTAGGAAGTTTCTATACGTTGAGTTTTTTCTATTTGGTGAAAGTATTTCTTATGTTCATTACATATCAACTGGAAATCAATGCTATTAATAGCACAGTATTTCGTTTTGATATAAAATAACGGTAATAAATACGTAGAAATGGTGGTCATGTTGTTTAAAATCTTACTAATTGAAGATGATGTTACATTGTTTAAAGAAATCAAAGAACGTCTAGTACAGTGGTCCTATGATGTATATGGTATCCAGGATTTTAATGATGTCATGCGTGATTACAGCGAGATAAAGCCTGATTTAGTCATTATTGATATTCAATTACCAAAGTTTGATGGGTTCCATTGGTGCCGAATGATTCGTTCTCACTCGAAGGTCCCTATTATTTTTCTGTCATCTCGAGATCACCCCACCGATATGATTATGTCCATGCAGCTGGGAGCGGATGACTTTGTACAAAAGCCGTTTCACTTTGATGTATTAATTGCAAAAATCCAGGCAGTATTAAGACGAGTATACAATTATAGCATGGAGCAACAGACCCAACTAAAAGTATGGAACAGTGCAACAGTGGATTACATAAAGGGCACCATCCAGAATAACCATGGTGAGGTTGAACTAACGAAAAATGAGATATATATTTTAAAAATATTGCTGGAGAATAGGAATCAAATTGTGAGTAGGGATGAACTGATAAGGCAACTGTGGGATGATGAACGATTTGTAAGTGATAATACGTTAACAGTAAATGTTAATCGGTTACGGAAGAGATTAGAAGAAATAGAGATGGGACAATATATAGAAACAAAGGTTGGGCAAGGATATATGGCTAAAGATAGGAACGAAATGGATGATTAAAAAATACTTACTTGAGAGAAGAAGTTGGATACTATTCTTTTGTTTGTTACAAGGATTGTTCCTTGTCATTGCTTATGTGGACACATCTATTCATGTTAGTTCTATTCTATATATTGTCTTTTTATCCTTTGTTCTCTTTCTATTGTTTCTGGTCATGCAATATGGCAGGGAAGTATTATTTTACAAACGGCTGAATGAATGGAATCCTAATGTTGATATTGAATTGATAGGGGAAGGAAATACGCCCTTTGAACAGATTGTAGAAAAAGCTATCAAACAGCAGATAGACACCACCAAGCAGGATTTGAACCAGCTAACTATAGATGTTGAACAGGAAAAGGATGAATTACTAACTTGGATTCATGAAGTAAAAACCCCCTTAACAACGATGAAATTAATGATAGAAAGAATGGAAGATAGGGCCTTAAGGGAGCAGTTGATGTATGAATGGCTTCGAATTCATCTATTATTGGATCAGCAACTGCACAAACGTCGTATCGCATCCATGGAGAACGATCTTTATATAGAGCAATTAGATTTAGAGAAATTAGTCATTCAAGAAATCCAATCATTAAAATCGTGGTGTTTTCAAAAAGGCGTTGGCTTTGAAGTAGAATTAGAGGTCACAGAAGTATTATCCGATGCCAAGTGGCTTCCTTTTATATTACGTCAGATTTTAACCAATGCAGTAAAGTATAGTGAGAATTCTGATATTATGGTACGTAGCTATGAACAACATGGAAGGACAGTAGTAGAAATCCAAGACGAAGGTCGTGGAATTGAAGCTAGAGATATTCCTCGTATATTCGAAAAAGGCTTTACCTCTACACGTGACCATAAAGACCAGAATGCAACTGGAATGGGCCTATACTTAACAAAAAAAGTAGCGATGCCCCTTAAGATACATATTCATGTACAATCCGAATATGGGCAAGGAACATTGTTTCAATTAACCTTTCCAAGAAAGAATGATTTTATTAAAATAACAAGCATGTGACAACAATGTCACATGCTTTGCTATTTTGTTAGATGATTCGAAGGAATATACTAGAATTTTTTATTATGATAATCCTATAAAGAAAGGATTGATATGGATGAGTATTTTAGAAGCGAAAAATATAGTAAAAACATACGGGAATAAATGGAATCGACAAGAGGTATTGAAAGGAATTGATTTGGATGTGGAGAAGGGGGAATTTGTCGGTATTATGGGGCCTTCCGGTTCTGGTAAAACGACCCTACTAAATGTTCTTTCATCTATTGACCGTGTCACACAAGGGTCGATTCGTGTAGAGGGCAAGGAATTTACGCGAATGAAGGATAAGGCACTAGCAGAATTTCGAAAACGTCATCTAGGCTTTGTCTTTCAAGATTATCATTTATTAGATACGTTAACGGTTAAAGAAAATATTATGTTACCACTAACCGTTAATAAGATTCCGAAAAAGGAAGCACAGCAAATGTTTGAACGGGTCACAAAGGAATTAGGTATATATGATATGAAGGATAAATATCCAAACCAAATTTCTGGTGGTCAGAAGCAGAGAACTTCAGCAGCTCGTGCCTTTGTTCATCAGCCTAGTATCATTTTCGCAGATGAACCGACCGGGGCACTCGATTCAAAATCGGCATCAGATTTATTGAATAAATTAAGTGATTTAAATGCGAAGCTAGAGGCTACCATTGTGATGGTTACCCATGATCCCTTAGCAGCTAGCTACTGTAGTCGTGTCATTTTTATAAAGGATGGTCAAGTGTTCACGAAATTAAGTCGTGGGGAAGAAAGTAGGCAGGATTTCTTTCAAGATATTATTAAGACACAAGGTGTGTTAGGTGGGGTACAGCATGAGCTTTAAATCTCTCATCTTTCGTAATTTACTAAAGAACATGAAAAACTATTATTTATATGTATTTGCACTTGTGTTTAGTGTATCGTTATATTTTGCTTTTGTTACCCTTCAATTTGACCCAGCAATGGATGCGGCTGAGGGATCTATTAAAGGAGAAGCAGCAATAAAGACTGCCTCTGTACTATTAATTGTTATTGTTACCGTCTTTCTCGTATACGCTAATAATCTATTTATTAAGCGAAGAGGAAAAGAAATTGGCTTATTCCAATTAGTGGGGATAACAAAGCGAAATGTTTTTTGGATTGTCGGATTAGAAAGTTTCGCCTTGTACTTTGGTTCGCTAGCTCTAGGAATATTTCTTGGCTTTTCTTCTTCTAAACTGATTATGATGATTCTACTCAAAACAATCGGTGTTGATGAAGTAGCACAGCTTCAATTCTCAACGGAAGCCCTGACGCAAACCTTGATTGTATTTGCCGCAATTTATATCGTTATGATGATTTTTAACGGTTGGTATATTAAACGGCAACGGATTTTATCGTTATTCCATACGACATCAACATCTGAAGAGAAAAAGCATAAAGTATCTTTTTGGGAAATTTTAGTAGGAATATTTGGGCTTTCGTTGATAATAGTAGGATATTATTTATCAACAAAGTTATTCGATGGGCAATTTACCATGATAAATCAGATGTTTATCGTTATGTTAGTTATTCTTGGGTCGGTTATTATCGGAACTTATTTCTTTTATAAGGGGTCTGTTCGCTTTCTATTTAATCTTATTCGGAAGAAGGAGAATGGCTACCTATCAGTCAACAAGGTTCTATCGTTATCTTCTATCATGTTTCGCATGAAGTCGAATTCGTTGTTATTAACCGTCATAACGACAGTATCAGCACTCGCTATTGGGTTACTATCTTTATCGTATATATCCTATTATTCGGCAGAAAAAACAGCGAAAGAAACGGTTGTGTATGACTTCTCGGTTCCAAATGAGGAGCATGCAGAGGAATTTACCACTTTATTAGAGGAAAGTCAGATTGATTATCATCAAACAACCATTAAGATGGTAGCTGCTAATGCAGATTTAAGCAATGTTGTCGATACGAATTTAGCAGAAATGAATACAATTGGCGATGATGGTCAAATACCAGTTATTATTGTATCAGATCATGATGTAGAAGGTTTAGATGTAAAGGAGAGTGAAGCAGCACTTATTGGGATTCATTCAGCTATCGAAACATTTATGTCCTTTGATACTGGTAATATGACGGTTTCTGGAAAAACAGCTTCGTATGATTTGAATTTAAACAAGGTGATGAAGGATAAATATGTTATCCCAACACGCGTTGGAGATGGAGGATTTCCTATTACGGTTGTGGATGATAAAGTCTTTCAACAATTAAGTGACGATATTGATCCTGAGATAGTGCCAGAATTTACCGTTTCCATAGGTATTGATATTGATAATAAGAGCGATATTGTAAAGGCGAATGAAATCTTTCAGTCTTCTGTTGGTGAGTGGGCAGGTCATGAGTCACTATTAGAGACCTTTAATAATCAGAAGCAGAATTTGGGATTAATTATGTTTGTGGTTGCTTTTCTAGGGTTAACCTTTTTAATTACTTCTGGCTGTATCCTTTATTTCAAACAAATGGATGAGGGCGAACAAGAAAAGTCAACCTATACGATTCTAAGAAAATTAGGCTTTACCAAAACAGATTTGCTAAATGGGATTAAGATAAAGCAACTGTTTAATTTTGGTATACCGCTACTAGTGGGACTAAGCCATAGCTACTTTGCAGTGAAATCAGGCTGGTTCTGGTTTGGTACGGAAATGTGGATTCCCATGATTATCGTAATGGTGCTTTATACATTACTTTACTCCATCTTTGGCATTCTTTCCGTTGTCTACTATAAGCGATTGATAAAAGAAGCTCTGTAAGCTATTTAAATAGGAGACTACCATGATTTGGTAGTCTCTCTTTTTTGAGAAATACAAAATAGGATCACAGGAGTACTAATTTCGACATGATTGGGAAGAGAGACGGATGGTATACTAACGATAGATGGATTAAATAACGATATAGAGAAAAAAGGATGCTACGTTATCCACGTTCTCTTACCCAAGGGTGGAATTAGATTGAAGCTAAATAAAGTACTACCGATTTTGTTTTTAACGATGTTTCTTGTGATGGTTGGTTTTGGAATTATTATTCCAGTCCTCCCGTTTTATGCAGAGGAACTAGGCGCAACACCTACTCAGCTTGGATTATTGATGGCTGTATATTCACTCATGCAATTTATATTTGCGCCGATGTGGGGGAAATTATCGGATCGTATTGGCCGTAAACCGGTCATCATGATTGGGATATTTGGTCTGTCCCTTTCCTTTTTTATTTTGGCTCTTCCCACTCAAATTTGGATGCTGTTTCTAGCAAGGATAATAGGGGGAATCTTATCTGCAGCAAACATGCCTACTATAATGGCATATGTTGCTGATATTACGTCTGAAGGAGAGCGTAGTAAAGGTATGGGAATTATCGGGGCTGCTACTGGGCTTGGGTTTATCTTTGGCCCGGCAATCGGTGGGATTTTTACAGAAATTCATTTGCACACCCCGTTTTATATTGCTGGTACGGTGTCATTTATTACGTTACTTTTCGTATATTTTACCCTACAAGAATCTTTAAGGATTAGCTCTAACAAGCGGAGTAGGCGATCTAACCTATCATGGGGGAATGTTCTTGGTGGGTCTATGGCAATGTTATACTTCCTTCAATTCGTTATTTCGGTATCTTTATTCGGGCTAGAAGCAACATTTGCCTATTTTGCGGCAGAAAAGGCAGGATTAGATAGTGTATCATTAGGTTATATTTTTATGATAATGGGACTTGCCAGTGCAACTGTTCAGGGATCAATGGGGAAACTGACTAAACAATATGGTGAAGCTACTATTATACAAGCCGGGATTATCGTCTCTGCGGTCGGCTTTGGACTCCTTTTATTTATTGAAAACTTTACTACAGCTGCCATATTTCTTGCAATATTCGGAGTCGGTAATGGGGTTATTAGACCGAGTGTTTCTTCATTACTAACAAAGAAATCGAATATGGGACATGGGATGGCGACGGGTTACTTATCTTCATTCGACTCCTTGGGGAGAATTATTGGTCCGGTTATCGGTGGAGTTTTATATTCCGTAGCAATTGGATTGCCTTATCTTACTGGTATAATATTATCTGTTTTAGCCTTATCTTTGTATCGGGTTTATGCAAGAAGGGACACTGGGATAGGCTCGTCCCAACAAATTTAGGATTATCGAAAAGGGTCTATTTACAATATGAAGAAAAAGTGCGATAATTAAGGAAATTCCGAGGGGGTAAGTAAGAAAATGATGCCAACAAATTGCTAATTATTAATTAATGTAATTAATAGGGATTTTTAATGTGTAACGTATCAATTAGCCTTTAGTTAGGTTTATTTGTTATGCCATTAGGAATCAGGCAATTTATAAGGCGACTTACTTACTGAAAATGGGAAAAAACTATCTAATACACTTTGGGCATGACTTTTGCTCTTTTATTGGATGGAATGATTACTATAGGATACCTATAGCTATAAAACTACCCTTTTAGACTGTAAGAAGCGATATCTTCTTATAGTCTTTTTTCATATTAACGAGTAGTAGTCTTCTTAGTCTGTCTTGCAATGGTGTAACGTACTGGACGAAAGAAGGTAGATAACATGTTAGAGTTTAAAGTAAACGGTTTGAAAAAATTTATGGAAGCAACATTAGTATTAGAGGATGTTACGTTTGAAGCATTTGACGGGGATAGAATAGGTATAGTTGGCGTAAATGGTAGTGGGAAAAGCACCATTCTAAAGATTATAGCTGGGTTAGAGCCAATGAATTATTACCCAGGCTATCCACAAACCTCAAGCTATGGTTACGATGAGGGGGTCATTCAGATAGTCCCAAATAACTCGACTGCTGCTTATTTGGAGCAAATGCCCGAGTATCCAAAAGGCTTGAAGGTTATCGATATTTTAAATCTAGCCTTTGAAGAAATTGATGCAATAGAAAAGCAAATGCGAGATCTGGAAGAACAAATGGAAGCAATACAAGGTACCGAATTAGAGAAAGCGTTGAATAAGTACAGTAACGTCGTTCAAGTCTTTGAATTAAAAGGTGGATATGACAGGGGAGAAAAGTTAAGCAAGGTGTGTACGGGGCTAAAAATGGATGAGAGCTTTCTAAATAAAGAATTTGATATCCTAAGCGGTGGGGAGAAAACTACTGTTATTTTAGGGAAACTTCTTATTCATAATCCCGACATTTTATTATTGGATGAACCAACCAATCATTTAGATATGGAATCCATTGAATGGTTAGAAAGTTATCTGAAAAGTTATCAGGGAATTGTGCTCATTGTATCGCATGACCGCTATTTTCTTGACCATGTTGCAACGAAAATAGTGGAAGTAGAAGATAAACGATCATTCAGTTACAAGGGTAACTATTCCTCATTTGTCAGTCAAAAGGAGGAGAATATAAGGATACAGCTAGAGCAATATCGCCAGCAACAGAAAAAAATTAATGCGATGGAGAGTGCGGTAAAGGATTTAAGAGACTGGGCGATTCGTGCTGATAATAATAAGTTTTTCCGAAGGGCTGCAAGTATTCAGAAACGATTAGAGAAAATGGAACGTCTTGATAAACCATCAACTGATAGAAAAAATATGAGATTAGGCTTTAAGGAGGTCGAACGTTCGGGGAAAGAAACAATCAAAGCAACCAAGCTTTCTAAGTGCTATGGAGAGAAGGTAATTTTTAAAGAGGCGGAGCTTATGGTTCATTATGGTGAACGAGTAGGGTTAATTGGACCGAATGGTAGTGGCAAGACTACATTTCTAAAGATGCTACTAGGGGAAGAACAACCAGATACTGGGGAAATTAAATTAGGTGCAAGCGTTAAGGTAGCCTATTTGCCACAAAAGATTACCTTTGAAGAGGAAAACCGTATGTTAATTGAAGTCTTTCGTGAAAATATTTCTATACTAGAAGGAAAAGCACGGGAGTATTTAGCAAAATTTATGTTTTATAAATCGAGTGTATATAAGCGGGTTAGACATTTATCTGGTGGAGAGCGAATTCGGTTGAAGCTAGCGATTTTACTTTATCAAGAAATAAATCTATTAATTTTGGATGAGCCAACCAACCATTTAGATATTGACTCCATTGAGGCCCTTGAAGAGGCATTGGAGGATTTTCAAGGTACTATCTTTTTTATCTCGCATGATCGTTATTTTATTAATAAACTGAGTGATAGAATCATTGTGGTGGAGGACTATGCGCTAAAAAGCTATCTAGGCAACTATGATTATTATAAACAGGAAAAGGAAAAAATAAGCAACCAAGGTGTATCGGCACCTCCATCGAAGCAAGTAGTAAAAAGGGATCGGAAACCTGTTAAAAAAGAGAAGGCTTTCGATAAAGAAAAGCTGCTAGTCAAAATAGAATTACTCGAAAGGGAGATTAAAGACATTGACACAGCTATGGCTGCAGATCAAATTGACTATCAGCATCTTCAAGATTTGTATAATAGAAAAGTAGAACTCAGCGAGGAATTGAATGTAGCAACGGATTTATGGTTAGGTTCAAGTGATTAATTTCTACTATTTAGACAGTGTCAGTCTCTGTTATTGGTGCTAGGGAGACTGACACTACTATCGATTGTGAACAAAACAACCTTTAGGGGGTGGGCTAAGTGAAAATGGAAACGTATTATCTAGCAGTAACCTATGATGTATGTGTACACAACGACTTATACGAAGATATGAATCAATACCCGCTCGATTCAACTAAGGAAATGGAAAAACAAGTAGCGGAAATTGCCAAACAGGACATCGCCCCAGTCGTTAAAGTTTTTATAGCCAATTCAGCAGATTTAAAGGGTGATGTTACATTATATAAAGAATTTTACTTTAAGGAATTTGAATGTAATTGCACGGAGTATGTTGAATAGGTAATTCTTTCTCAACCATTTTTTAGTTTTTTTTGAAGAGATTTGGACAAGTTAAAAAAGAAATTAAAAGCAGGTTGAGGTGAATGCTTATGATTACGAAGCGGCACTTATGGTTTAATCTTGGGATGATTATTTTCTCTTGGATGACGCTACTGTTTATTGGCAAGAGAAGTTTTAAGCGGTTTGCAATAGGAGTTTTTTTCATTGTTGGGTTTGAGATCCTAAATCATCTGTATGGAAATCGCCGAAATTGGTGGAAGTTTTTTGATAAAAAGGATGCATTCTATAAGGATGAACTTCCATTTAGTATTGGACCATATATGCCACTATCGATGTGGATTATGAAATATACATATGGTAACTTTAAAAAGTTTATCCTAGTAAACGCAATTGCAGATGCACTTTTTGCTTTTCTTGGGATTGATATTCTGAAAAAGTATAAGATCGTTGGGCTTAAACGGTTAAGCCATATAAAGTTCTTTTTTTACTTGCATTATAAAGCGTACTTATTGTACGGCTTGCAATATTTAGTTGATAAGGTTATGAGAAAAGGGGAAACAGCTTAAGGTAAGAAGGGGGGGATAACCATGAATCCAGCTTTAATGTTTATACATAGTGCTGGTCCTCAAGGGGAAAATCAAGGGAGTTATAACCTGATAAAATATGTACATAATAGACTTGGCAATAACGCTGAGGTTATTTCTCCGAAAATGCCAACACCAGAAGATCCAAAATACAGTGACTGGAAGAATGAATTGGACAAGGCGTTGGCTAAACACTCTGGAGGGATAGTATTAGTAGGGCACTCTTTAGGAGGATCTGTTCTATTAAAATATTTCTCTGAGGAAGTTTATCATGTGAAAGTATTGGGCTTGTTTATTGTAGCAGCACCATTCTGGGGAAAAGATGATGATTGGCAACGGAAGGACTTTTTTCTTCAAGAAACATTTGAACAACACCTCAAGGAAATACCTCATATATTTCTTTATCACAGCAGAGATGAAGAAATTGTCCCTTTATCACACCATAGTGTATTAGCAGAGAAATTACCTCAAAGTACGTGTAGGATACTCGATGGATCCGATCATTTATTCGAGAATGGATTACCTGAGTTAGTTAGGGATATCCGAAGATTGTTGCGATAAATAAAAGTGTAATAATGAGGACTTAAGCAGTCGTCAACCCGAATGAAGCACGATATTAAAATCGTGGTATTCATTCGGGTTTACTTTTTACATACTTTTGCACCTTACAATAATTGCATTGTAGTAATACACGTATTATCACCGTCAAAAGTAGATATTGTTGATTCAGCGGCTTTGCCATCATACTCAATCTTCACTTGATATATTCGGTCACGTGGTAACCATAAATCAATAAATCCATTGGCAAATGATGTAAGGGTATCATCCACCACGACATTGCCTTCTTCATCTTCAATATAAACATTAAATTCTTTTTCCACTAACTCTCCCTGGCAGCCTGTTAAGCTATGGATCGCACATTCATGAGTTGACTCTTCAAATGGAGCAATAGAAACAAAAAACTCGTCTTCTGGAAGAGGATATGTTTCTTTCTTTTGATTATGATCTGTCACAATCAGTTCTTGTGAATTGATAGAAGCAGATACATCTTCATGACTTCCTACACTATACTCATGGACTAATTCCTTAATATCCTTCTTATCTTCTTGCGATGTATCACCACAAGCTGCTAGTATAAGTACAAGTAATATACTGCTTATGCCGATTAGAGCTTTTTTCATGTTTATCAACTCCTGCTTATCATCTAATACGTATTTTACTATATTACGAGTCTATGTACTGCCTAATTCACGAAAAGTTCATACTTATTTCAGCTTTATGGTACTATTATTATCGAAAGAGATAGAGTCTCATACAGGTAAAGGAGAAATGATCATGCGTATAGGAATTATAGGTCTTGGTGCAATTGGACAACGACTCATGAAGCGCTTTACAGAACATAAGGAAGTTGAAATTGTTGCGGTATGTGATCAAATGGAATCATTAGCAATGGAAACAGCGAATGATTTAGGTGGAATTAACGCTTATACAGACTACCAACAGTTAATTGCAGATGAGAAAGTAGAGCTAGTATATGTGGCAGTACCACCTAAACTTCACCATCCCATCGTTATGGAGGCATTGAAAGCAGGAAAGCATCTCCTCTGTGAAAAGCCTTTAGCTAATTCGTTAGAAGAGGCAGAAGAAATGTACCTTACTGCCAAACAGGTGAATGTTGTACATGCGATGAATTTCCCACTTAATTACGAACCAGCAACCAATAAATTTGCGGAAATGATGCAAGAAAAATACATTGGAAAATTACGTCGATTACAGCTTTCTATGCACTTCCCACAATGGCCACGAGCATGGCAGCAAAACAACTGGGTAGGTGGTCGTGAACAAGGTGGGTTTGTATTAGAGGTTGGCGTTCATTTTATCCAGCAAATAGTAAAGATGTTTGGCGATGTTAATGATATCCGAACACAACTAGAACTACCAGAGGATCCTTCTAAATGTGAAACAGGTATTATAGCAACCGCAAAACTTGCAGATGGTACCCCAGTCCTCATTGAGGGGTTAAGCCAAATCCCAGGTAAGGAATATATTGGATTCACAGCCTATGGTACAGAAGGTTCATTATCCTTAGATAACTGGGGTATTATTAGAGCCGGGAAAAACGGTGAAGAGCCGAAAGAAATTTCCTTTGAACATCAACCATATAACAATCTAATAGATGAGTTAGTAAAAGCAACAAAAGGGGAAGAAGCAGAGATTTATGATTTTGAAATCGGCTTTAAGGCACAGCGTGTGTTAGAGCAATTAAGGAAAATATAAAAATCAGTCCTACCTACCAAGTGTTTCGTTAACATTTGGTAGTTTTTTGTGATGAAAATGAAATACCATAATTACTCTAGAGAGTAAGTAGAACGTTAAAATTTATTATGTTTAAATTTTTCTATATTGGATAAACATATAATAGATATAATTCTATTTTGACATAGGAGGAATTCATCATGGGTTTCATTTGGAGTTTAATTGTTGGAGGTATTCTTGGTTGGATTGGTAGCCTTATCGTCGGCAGGGATGTACCAGGTGGAGTATTTGGTAATATTATTGCTGGAATTATTGGAGCATGGATTGGATCGTTTTTACTTGGTGATTGGGGTCCAGAAATAGGTGGATATAACATTATCCCGGCACTAATTGGAGCCATTATCCTAATCTTTGTGATTAGTTTAATTATGAGAGCAATGCGTAAGGCTGATTAATATAAGAACACCCACGCTACAGGGCTAGGTGTTCTTTCAATTATACAAGGAAAACAGTAAAAAAATCCTAGTTGACATATTCTTCAGGATTTTACACTGTCACTTCAGGATTTGAGAGGCATCTTTCAGGATTTCTCCCCTTCTCTTCAGGATTTCCAAAAATATATACGAAGCAGAGATATTGCAAAGCCTCTCCATTCTATATAAGATAAACCTATTAGTAAATTACTTGGAGGAATGGTAATCGTGAAAGAAATTACAGCAAAGGAACTAGAACAAAAGCTAACGACAGGGGAAGCATTGAATATAATTGATGTTCGTGAGGATGAAGAGGTAGCAATGGGGAAAATTCCAGGAGCGAAACATATCCCACTAGGTCAAATTCCTGAACGTCTTGAAGAATTAGATAAAAATGACCATTATTATATGGTATGTCGTTCTGGAGCAAGAAGTGGGAACGCAACGGATTTTCTAACAGAGCGTGGCTATAATGTTACGAATATGGTTGGCGGAATGCTGGATTGGGAAGGAGAAGTCGAGTAAGCACTCTGCTTCTATATAAATACGTTTTTTTTCCTTTCGAATAGGAAATGGTACAAAATAAGCAGTTCAATTTGTTTTAAATTGAACTGCTTTTGTATATCCCCACAATAAGTATGGGGATCACCATATATAAACACTCTCACATGTATCAGCCTGTGGCTCATAATAGCAATGCTGTTTAAACTGGCCAGCAAATGGCTGATCATACCAGGTAGGAGGGCATGGAGCATATGGATTAAAGTACCAAAGCGCATACTTAGAAGGATGCTCTCTCCAATAGTCTAGTGTTTGTTTGGCCAATCTTTTTTCTGATTCTCTTGCTCTATTATAGAAAACATTCCCTTTTTGTACAGCTTCAAATGAGTAGTTTCCACCTTGCACTTGATAAATGACATCCGGTATCGATCGTAAATCTACAAAGTCTAAACAATTCGCTTTTAATCGATTGACAATGACATTTCCGACCATTAGCATGCCAAGCTTTCCTTCGCCTTCTGCTTCTGCACGCATCATTCTAGCCATTAAATCAATATCACTATCGTTATACTTCACTCTTGCCATTTTCATCACCTCTTAAAATAGTATGAAAAATATTGGCAATGGTTCATTTGGACGAAAGGATATTTTGAAAAATTATAAAGTCAAGGATTAATCAATCCCGATCAAACCAAAGCAGCTCCTGGTCATCTGCCTCTCCGTTGTAATTGATTAAAATTTCATCACCGGCTTTGATATCTTTGTATGCATAAAAGTCAAATGTATGATTATCAAAGTTAATTTCATAAATTGCATTTGGTTCATAGGAATGATTAAATAGCATGCCATATCCGAGAAGGATGGCTGTATGATTTATGCCGTATTCAAAGGCATAATCGGCAAGTAATGTTTTTTCAATAAATTGATGCTGGTCGTTAGGATAAGCGATAACAGGTGCTTCATGTAATAGCTCTCCCTTTTTGATGGCACGTGTAGCAAATACTCCTCTATTAAACTCTCCGTCACTAACAGAAGATGTTTTGATTTCAATCATATTTGTTCTCCTCAAGATTTTGTCTTCTTTTATACTGTAACATTAATCCAGTACTTGGACCTATAGTTTAGGTCAACGAAATGTAGCAAACTTTTGTAATCTTTAGTGTACCCGTTTCGAATTATCCTATTGCTTAAAAGCAAAATCGATTGAAAAATAAGTTCTTTGGAAGTGATAAGTACATAAAATGAAACGTGCATCGGATGCAGTTTATTCACAGCATTCACTAGTGATGAACATAAGTTTACATTGCTCATGTGAACTACACAGGGGAGTTATGCTACACTAGAACTATATGGATGTTTTAGAGAGGGGTCCAGAGCTTGGATTTACAGAAGGAAGTATCAAAGCTAACCAAAAAGGAATTAGTTGAATTAATTATGGAGCTTGTTGAGGGCGATCAGGATATTGCGAAGAAGATCGAATTTAAATTAGTTACGCCTAATGATGAAGTAAAAGCAAGTAAACAATTAATTCGTAAATATATAAATGAAAATAAACGGCAAGGTTTTATTTCCAGACGTAATGTACATGCTGCTCTACAGGGTGCTGAGATGGTGCTTGATAAGGGACGGGATAAGCTGGTAAATGGGGAAGAAGAGCTAGCTATTGAACTAGGAATTACAGTATTATCAATCGTTATCGATATGCTTCAGTATACGGATGATTCTAATGGAGAGATTGGCTTTGTTATAAATGAAAGTATCACCCTACTTCAGGATGCCTCATCCCTCGTACTGCTTTCCTTAAATCATCGTGGCCAGGAAAGGGCTTTTGATCTAATTCTAAAGGAAGCGATGCACAAACGTTATGATGGATGGAACGATACTCGTTATGAGCTATTAGATGTTTGTACAATCTATTCTGCTCGTTCTTCAGAAAGAAGGAAGCTAGAGGAAACATTAGAAAAGCTGTTAAGCCAAGTTTCCGATATGTCTTCTCTTTCATCTGATTATGATAAACAAGCCATCCTACAGCTTCAGTTAAAGATAATGGAACGGAATGGTGAAATGGAACAGGCTAGCCAGTTTGTTCATCACCACATAGAATATGATGAATTTCGGAAAATGGCTATTGAAAAAGCAATTGAAAATGAAAATTATGAAACAGCCTTACAGCTTTGTAAAGAGGGCGAAGAAAATGACAGTAAATATCCAGGTCTAGTAAAGCAATGGAAAGAATGTCGACTACAAGTCTATGAAATTATAGAAGATATGGAAAAGCAAAAAGATATACTGATAGAATTTGTATTAGACAATGAATATGAGGCATATGGGAAGCTAAAGGAGTTGTATTCTCCAAGCGAATGGCAGACTGCCCTAGAGAAGATATTTGAATTATTGGAAGGGAAATCGTCCAATTACCTTCCCCATGTATATGAGTACATCGCAAAGCTTGAGAATCGTAGTGATAAAATATTAAAGTATGTGGAGCAAGCGCCATCCACCATTATCGAGCTTTATCCATATTTGATTGCCGATTATCGGGATAGAGTGGAAGAGATTTTTATGCAACATATCCTATCGGAAGCAGAGGATGCAACCGATAGAAAGAAATATCGTCATGTATGTAGGAAGCTAGTCGTCTATAAAGAAGCTTGTGGAGACGAGAAGTTCACTTGCGTAGTACAGCAGTTAAAAGATACTTATGAGCGAAAACCAGCATTTGTGAATGAACTGGAGAAAGTAGAAAAATAAACGACAAGATAAATCCCCCCTGTATGTATCGTACAGGGGGGATGATTGATTAATAGCGTTGGAGCATCTTGGATGATGTAGGATTAGCTAATTTAAGTCTTGCATACCCAACTAAAATCAGTACGACCATCCCAATTAAAAACGCAACAAAATAAGGAGAAATAACATCACGAGTAGCCCCTGTAATGAACGAGCTTGTTATCATACCAAGTGAATTAACTGCAGACATAATACCAAAAGCCCGACCATGTCCTTCACTTGAGACTGCATTAGTAATGGCGGTTGCCATTGCTGGCATCATCACTCCCAAAAAGAACCCTAATAAGAATAACGATAACGGAAGGGCGACTAAGCCATTTAATATGGTAAAAATACTTAGAGCCATGCCAAATAATCCAAACAGCATCCGTTTCGTCGGATCAAAGCGATTAATGAAAAATAATACGGATGAGGCAAAGGTTCCCACCCCCATAAAACTAAATAATACACCAGTCGTTGCAGTGGAAAGCCCTTGTTCAACTGTTAAATACGGAACCTCATAAATTATGACCCCATGAATATACATCACAGCAAAAGCAGTAAGAAATACCATCTGTAAACTTGGCATCTGTAGTACTTGTCTAAAACCTAGTTGTTGTTCATGATTAACCCTAATAATACTCTGCTTTTCCTTTAAAAATCGAGCAGTATAAAGAGCTGTTAGTAAGAGGGAGGTCCCGATTACATAGTACGTATTCGCATAGCCAATTTGAGCTCCTAACTGTCCACCGATAATAGGTGCGATAATACTAGCAATCGTACCAAGAATCCCCATAATCGCGATGTTTTTCCCTTGTTGGTGACTATTTTTGGCATACCCTGATAGCAAGGCCAAAGCAGAAGGAATTAAAAAGGCTAAGGATAGCCCATTGAGCGTTCGAACAACTAGTAAACTAGTAGAGTCGGAAACAAGTGCATGTCCGAGAAAGAGACAGCCAGATAGGAATAGAGACAAAGCAATAAATCCTTTCTTACCAAACCGATCGGACAGTGGACCTGCTATTAAATTCCCTGTTAAATTAGCAAATGATGCAATACTCAACATGACTCCGATTAGCACACCGGATGCTCCCATACTTGCTGCATAAGGTGCAAAGATAGGGGATTGCACACTCATCACCAAGCTAACGAAAAACATAATAACAAAGATGTGTAGTTTATCTACTGATGTTCTCAATTTTCTTCACCTCAAGAAAAATATATGCTGGACAAAGCATATTAAGACGAGCTTTTCCGTGAAGTGAATGTAAAATTCGTATGATTGATATGTATATAAACGTAAAAAAGCCAGAAATCATTTTTTGATTTCTGGCTTTAATTATCATTTCTAAAGTAGGTAAGCCTCTATCTACATGATACAAAAAATTAAATTATAAGTCTATCACTAGCGTTGCATTAAATTAATTTTATTATTAAAAATACTCGAAATGTTCAATTTTATTGTTTTGCGCAAAGAAAAAGTCCTTTATAATGGATAAGTCAGGTGGTAAACCCGTCCAAATCCACTAAAAAGGACAAATCTCATGGACAAGATTACACGAAAAACTTCATTTGGACAATGGTTTTCACCAATTAATTTTCAATTATTTGAAGAACAGGTGAAAACATTGAAATTAGATTTCTATACGAAAAAATTAACGACAGAGTCGTTCCTAAAGTTACTGCTTTTTGCACAGCTACAGGAAGTCGAGAGTCTTCATGCACTAAGTGACTGCCTCTTCGATGACAAGCTTCAAAGGGCTATCGACCTTGATTCTATTAGTATTTCTCAGTTATCACGACGATTAAATGGGCTGAATCCCGACCTTTTCCAAAGACTGTTTCTCGATTTAGTATCACAAATTCATGCCAAAACGCATTATACGAAACTTGTAATGCCATTAAAAATTATTGATTCTAGCACTTTGCCACTGAATTTGACGAATCATAAATGGGCAAAATTCCGCAAAACAAAGGCAGGAGTGAAACTGCATCTGCGTCTTGTATTTATGGAAAAAGGCACTTCTTACCCAGAAAAAGCCGTAATGACAACTGCAAAAGAACATGACCGAGGCCAGCTTGAAATTATGGTAGATGACAAAGAATGCATGTATGTGTTCGACCGTGGTTACTTAGACTACGAACGTTTTGACCGCATGACCGACGAGGGCTACTTTTTCCTTTCAAGGCTGCGGAAAAACGCAGTCATACGGGAAGTTTACAACTTTAAGTTGCCCGAAAATATGCCTGTTTTATCAGACCAAATGGTCTTAATTGGTACTACACAAAACCGTGCTGAAAATTATTTTCGCCTGATAAAGGTCTTGGATTCAAAGGGAAATGAACTCCATTTAATTACAAATCGTTTTGATTTAAGTGCCGAAGAGATTTCAGAAATGTACAAATCACGCTGGGCAATTGAATTGTTCTTCAAATGGATCAAACAACATCTCAGCATTAAGAAGTTTTACGGTCAGAGCGAATGGGCGATTCAAAACCAAGTATTTATCGCACTTATTGTTTTTTGCCTTCATGTTCTTGTGCAAATTGAAACAAAAAGCAAGCGAAAAACGCTACAAATTAGCCGTTATTTAAGGGCTGCATTATGGAAACCAGCGCATATTTGGCTTCGAAAGATTGAAGGCAAATCCGTCCCTTAATAAGCAAATTGTCGTTGTCACACAGGTCTAATTGTAAATTATTTCCAAATGGATGGAGCCACCTTTAATTCGGTATTTACTTTTTTGGCTCTAAACAGAAGATATAATAAAACTGAAAATTACGACATTATTTTTGCAACACTAGTGTAAGTCTATAATTAATTTTTTTCTATGGGAGAATGAAGTTGTCGACAGGAACGTAACGTTACGGAAATTATTTGACTTAAGGAGGTCCTATGATGAAACGGACAATGCCAACAGAGGAAGCCATTAAGCGGTGGAATCTGCATGCAGAAAGGTTTACTGCCGGATATAGTGAATTTGGTGACTGGAGTCGTGTATTATTTTTAAATCCTACTATTTTTTCCTTGTTAGGGGACGTAGATGGGAAGTTGATATTGGATGCAGGCTGTGGAGAAGGTTATCTGAGCAGAATTTTAGCAGATAAAGGGGCAAGGATAACGGCAATTGATTATTCAGAAAAAATGTTAGAACTGGCTAAAGCACGAACCCGAGAAGATTTGGAAATCGGCTATTATCACGGAAATTGTGAAAATCTTAGTTTTCTAGATGATGAGCAATTTGATACCATTGTTTCGAATATGGTCATTCAAGATCTAGAGGATTATGAAAGCTGCTTACAAGAAATGTACCGACTGTTAAAACCAGGTGCAAGCTTCGTCTTCTCCATCCTTCACCCATGTTTTATCACGCCGGATAGTGGTTGGATTCGTAATGAACAAGGAGTGAAAGAACACTGGAAGGTGAGCAGGTACTTTTATGAAGGGGTATATGATCAGCGTTTACCAATTCAGTCCAATAAGCCAATCGTATATTATCATCGAACACTTTCAAGCTATGTGAAAGCTATAATAAGTGCTGGATTTACGATTGAGGATTTAGTGGAACCGAAGCCATCAAAGGAGATATTAAAGGAGTATCCTGGATATGAAGAGGATTTGAATTGTGCTACCTTTATGGTGTTTAAGTTGAGGAAGTAGTCATAACTAGGGGCTGGGATATAACGAAAAGAATGTAAAGCCGAATGATACACGATACTTGCTTACCATTCGGTTTTCCTTTAAAAAAATTTCTTTGTCCCAGCCCCATTTCATCATACAATCCTCATGTGTAATACCTCTTTATCCCTAGAGGCATGGTATACTCAAACCATAAATAGGAAAATGGAGCGGAAGTGTTGTTATGCGGTATGGAACAGTAATCACAGGAGTATTACATAGAAAAGTAAATCGATTCATTGCTGAAGTCATCATAGATGGTGTGATGGAGCATGTCCATATTAAAAATACAGGTCGTTTGAAAGAACTGCTTGTACCTGGAGCGGAAGTAGTCATGGAATTAAGTACGAATCCCAATCGAAAAACAAAATTCTCTCTTATTGCGGTTTGGAAGAATGGTCGATTAGTTAACATTGACTCCCAAGCACCAAATAGAGTTGTCTTGGAGGCAATTAGGGAGGGAAGAATGAAGGAGCTTGGAAAGGTAGGCGTACTGAAGCGAGAAGTATCCTATGGCGATTCTCGATTTGATTTTTATTATGAAAAGGGCAGTGAGAAAGGGTTTATCGAGGTCAAGGGAGTAACATTAGAAGAGCAGGGAATAGCCATGTTTCCAGATGCACCAACAGTAAGAGGGACAAAGCATGTACTGGAGCTGATAAAAGCAAAGGAGGAAGGATATCAGGCGACTATTATATTCGTTATACAAATGAAAGGATGTAACCGACTCATCCCTCATTCTAAGATGGATGAAGCATTTGCCAACGCATTAGTAAGCGCGGCTGAATGTGGAGTACAAGTTTTAGCGTATGATACGGTGGTGAAGGAGAACGAATTAACGATAGATCAAGCTGTGCTAGTTTCATTGTGAAACTTCCGTTCGAGCTCGTAGTAATTTTCTAAAATATATAAATTTAATATTTTGCAATGGAATATAATGATAAGATAAATGAAGAGATTATATTCGTAAAGGAGAATGGCCATGAAGGAAATTCTATCTAAGTATATGCCTAAGCATACGAATCTGAGTGAAGCGGAGCAAGAAGCTATTATCATAGAAATCGTGGTGGAGCACTTTTTGAAAGGAACGGACTTAACGAAGCAAGGGTATCGACTAGACACCACGACGGATTGTTATTTCGTACTAGCAGGCTGTGTGAGGCAATACTATATTGATGAAGACGGTAGAGAATTCACCTCCAATTTCTATACAGAGGAACAGGCCATATTATTAGCGAACTTTGGTGATTCTAGCCAAGTTTCTAACTACTCGTTAACCTGTGTAGAGGATTCCGTGTTAGTTGTTTCTGATATTATGAGAGAAGAAGAGATGTATCTTGACTATCCGGAGCTTGAAACGATGACACGGCGTATGATGGAAGGATATCTTGGTCAGACTCAAAACGAACTTGCTCAATTCTATCGTTTATCCCCAGAAGAGCAATACAAATCTGTCATCACAAACAGGCCAGACCTCATAACCCGTGTTCCCCAGCATCAACTGGCAAGCTATCTCGGGATTACACCAGAGTCATTAAGTAGAATTAAAAAACGAATGCAATAATTTTTTTCCATATCCCCCTCATCTTAACTTAAGTCAATGCCGGATGGATGAGTGTCTATTATGATAATTTAAAAAGAATTGAGGGTGAATGAAGATGAAGGCAATTGTTACTTCGAAATACGGAGCACCAGATACGCTAGAATTAAAGGAAGTGGAAAAACCGGTGCCGAAAGCGGATGAGGTACTGGTGAAAATTCATGCGGCATCGGTGAATTATGGCAATATTGTATTACAGAGAGGAAAGCCTTATATCGCTAGGCTTGCATTTGGACTTCGTAAGCCAAAATTCCCAATTCCAGGTGGGGATATGGCTGGAACGATAGAGGCCATTGGGGAAAGGGTAACAGAGTTTAAGATTGGCGACGAGGTGTATGGTGATCTGTCTAGCTGTGGATGGGGGACATTTGCAGAGTACGCAACAGCGCCGGAGAAGGCTGTTGCACATAAACCTCGTAATCTATCATTTCAAGATGCTGCAGCAGTACCGATGGCGGCGACTACCGCATTACAGGCAATCCGTGATAGTGGCAACATAACAGCTGGACATAAGGTGCTAATTCATGGGGGATCAGGTGGTGTTGGAACATTTGCAGTTCAAATTGCAAAAGCTTTGGGTGCAGAGGTGACAACGGTTGTCAGTACAAGAAATGTAGCCATTGCACATGAACTAGGTGCTGATCATGTAATAGATTACAAGAAGGAAAAACTGGACGATAAGGAACAGTTATATGATTTGGTCATAGGAGTCAATGGTTCTCAGCGTCTCTTAACCTATAAACAAATACTTCAGTCTGGTGGCCGATTTATTCATGTAGGTGGTACGGAAAGCCAAATTATCAAACCATGCTTTTCGGACCATTTATTTCGATGACTGGAAATAAAAAAATGGCTACTTTTTTGCAACAACCGAACCAGGGGGATCTAATCAGGATGAAGGAGCTAATTGAATCGGGGAAAGTGAAGCCAGTAATCGATAGAAGCTTTTCACTACAAGAAGTCCCAGAGGCGCTCATGTATTTTGAAGAAGGTCATAGTCAAGGTAAGATTGTCATTACGATTTGTTAAGGAAGGGATCGGGACATAACGAAAACAAAGATAATAAAAAACGAACCATCACTATCATTACCCGGAAATATACGGAGACTCCTGTGGGAGGAAAGGGCACTGCCTGAGACCCCGGAAGAGCTTTAGCTCTGAGGAGGCTCACCAGCCGCCCACGGACGCGTAGTATATTTCAGGGGCGGGTCTGATGCGCTAACTTTCATGTTCGGTTTATCCTATGTAGAAATAGTTTTGTCCCAGCCTCTTTAGCTATAGGGCTACTCTATTTTTCTCCTCCGAACTCAATATCCAACTTATAAGCATATACATATCCTAATTGGAATAATGTGTATGTAGGTGGCAATCATGTCACCCCTGAAAATTTTAGAATGGATTCAAGAAGGAACTTTTACTAGACGCCTTCAAGGAGGATTATGATGAGTCAGGTGATTACAGATTATTTCCAGGAAACAAGAGGAGCGCTACTGCAATTGATTGAAGGATTAAGCTATGAGCAATTTAATGCGACACCAAATGAAGAAAAGTGGAGCGTTGCTCAGATTTGCCATCATCTAGCATTATTCGAACTTGCTACGATAAAAGCGGTGAAGGATGGATTACGGGAGGATAACAGTACGAAGAGTGATCCGAAAGATATAAAGTTAATTTTAGATCGATCGAAGAAGGCACATGCACCAAAGGCAGTAGAGCCAGGTGGTGGACCGTTTGAGGTGCAAGAGATGGTTGACATGTTGAGAATTACAAGGAAAAAATTACATGAAACGATGGATAGCTTGGAAGATTGTGCTGTACTAAATGAAAAATCAGTTGTCCATCCTAGGTTTGGGTTACTTTCCTTACACCAGTGGGTGGAGACAGTACCATTGCATGAACAACGGCATATCGAACAAATTAAAGAGATTATGGCAGGATGGGCTTACGGAACACGCTAGTATTCGATGTAGCGTGTTTTTAAATGGAAAGAAAAGCTACCCTCAGGGATTATATATCTGCTTCTACTCTGAGGGTAAGTCTTAAATTATTGCTAAAATATCATCTGGCGTTTTGGCTTGAAAGTCGGGCTTTAGCTTTTCAATCGCTTCAATGGAATCATATCCCCAGCCAACCCAGATAATTTTAATCCCTGATTTTTTACAGGCAAGGATGTCTCTTTGTTCATCCCCGATATAAATTACTTCAGACGGGTGTAACTTATGTTCACTAAGATATTTATCGATGAGCTTATCTTTACCAAGGATACTACTAGAACATAAAACACGTTCGATCGTTGTGACCTTATTGCGTTTTAAGAAACGGATAATATTATCTCTTGAATTAGAGGAGATGATACTAGTTTTATAGCCTTTACGATCAAGCTGTTGTAAGGTAGACTTCATCCCATCAAATAAACGTAGTTGGTGTAACGATTCTTGATATAATTTATATAATTTCGGTGCGATAATAGGTAGTTTAAACATCGAAAAGTTTACATGCTTCATCCTTTGCTTAAGTGAGAGTTGTTTGAGGATAGGTATTTCATGATGCTTTATTTCTTTTAGATTATGTTTCTTAGCAAGACTATTCCAGCTGGATATTAATACTTCAAGTGAATCGACAAGTGTTCCGTCAAAGTCAAAAATTACATGTTTGATCACCATTTACACTCCATTCCAAAACGGTAGAAGGAGAACAACTTATTTACCTACCTTCCTCTAGACTATAGCATATGCTCCATCATATTAAAAATAATGCCCAAAATTGCTTAAGAGGCAATTTACTTTAGGTTGAAAGAAGAGCCATCAACCACTTCAACATCATCCCGATTTTTAATTTCCTCCATTAGCTTAAACAGCGCTTTATCCTTTTGCTTTGCTTCAATCATACAATCAATTTGAGGGATGGACCCCCTTATTTCATGTAAAAAGTCAAAAAAGAGCTTGCTATCGATATAATCAGCATGGTGACGAAAACTTTTCTCACTTTTTGGACTAGATATGTGCATCTTAATAGGCAGTGGAGAATGTTCCCATGACTGTACGATACTATCCCATTGCCGCTGCCAATTCGAATCTTGATGCAGGGCTAGATGGTGGTGGTAGTCAAAGACAAGTGGGATATTAAGCTTCTGACAAAGGTAAAGCGTATCCTCTAATGTAAATGAGGTATCATCGTTTTCTAACATAATTAGCTTCTGGATACCTGTTGGAACATCCATCCAGGTTTCTATAAACTGCTCCAAAGATTTTTCCTTATCCATATATTTCCCCCCAACATGTATAACACAGCGATGGGTAGGGTCTATTTTCATTTCCTTTAAAATCAAATAATGCATTTTCAAGGTTAGGATGGATTGGTGAAACACATCTTTATTAGGGGAGTTAAGTAGCACAAAGTGATCTGGGTGGAAATCGACCCGTAACTGGTGCTCTTGAATATATGTACCAATTTCCTTTAATAAATCTTTTATTGGCATGATAAAATCCCAGTCCAAAAGCTCCTGATGATATGCTAGTGGAATCAGTCTTGAAGTTAATCGGTAAAAGTGGATTTCGGATGCAACAGTATGTTTTAGTAATCGCAATGTATTCGTTAGGTTTGAGCGTGCAATTCGTTCTAATTTTCGAATGGCTGCCTCTCGGTCCGCTATTTTTTGAAATTGCGTAAAAGTCATTGTTTGAGATGGAGATGCGTTTTTTAATTCCATGCTCATGGCTACATAACCAAGTCGTACAAGTGTCATGATGTGTCACCTCTTGTAAAAATATATTGTTAAAAGGGAACGAATGTTCTATAATAAATGTGGAGGTGCATAGTTTGAGACCGAAATTATCAAAAGAATTGCATGTGGATAGGTTTAAAGACTTTTATTGGCTAAAGGAAGAGTTACAAGTATTCTGTAGAGAACATGGGATAAGCGCAACTGGTTCTAAGCTTGAGATTTCCAATCGAATCGAAACTTTCCTTCGTACAGGGGAGATACTAAAGCCTGTTAGAAAGTCGAGACGAAAGGCAGAGGGAGTCCTCAGTTCTCAGCTATCTCTAGAAACAGTTATTACAGAAAATCACCGTTGTAGTCAAGCTGTCAGAGCATTCTTTAAGACGATTATTCCCAATTTTCATTTCTCTACTCATATCCAAAACTATTTTAAGACGAATGTTGGTAATACATATCGTAATGTAGTAGATGCTTGGTATGAGGAGGAAGAACGAAAGAAAGATCCATCCTATAAAAAAGAAATAGCGCCTCAATTTGAATACAATCGGTTTATTCGTGATTATTATGCTGATTCAAAAAATCAAGGGAAAAGTCGCGAAAAGGCGATCGAGGCTTGGAATGAAGTGAAAAAACGTCCAGGAAGTAACCAATATAATCCCAGTTAAATTAGATATATTACCAAACTATCGAGGCTCCTGAGGTTCGCTTTACTCCACGGATTTTGGCAATATCATCAACTAATTGAAGCATAGCAAGATTCTTTTGTTTTGCTTCGATCATGATGTCAAAGTCTCGATTTAGGGCCTTGGCGATTTTTAAAAAGGGAAGTATAAATTCAACATCAACATAATCAGCATGTGAACGAAAGGCTGATTCTGATTTTGGTGAAGAGATATGTACTTTTGGAAGCATATCCCGATGATGCCATGTATTAAATATCCGAGTTAAATAGTCTTCCAGCTCGGCTTCTCCTTGATTGGCCATGTAATGATGGTAATCCAAAATCATCGGAATTCGTTCCCGTTCACAAGCTTCTAATGTTTCCTTAATATGATAAGTTTTGTCGTCATTTTCTAATGTCATATAATATTTCATGTCATCAGGCAGACACCGTAAATTTTCATGAAATCTTATTAAAGTATTTGCTTTATCTCCATATGCACCGCCAATATGAATATTCATAATGGATGTCTCTAAAATACCCATTGCTTCAAGCATGTTATAATGATATTCCATATCCGTCACAGCACTTACGGTTACTTCTTTTCTTGGACTGGTAAACAGGGTGTATTGGCCAGGATGAAAGCTTGTTCGCATTTGGTATTTCTTGACTAGTTGACCTAATTCTTCCCACTCATTCTTAAATGGTGTAATGAAGTCCCATCCTACCTCAGGATGTGTAGCCAAAGGGACAAGCATACTTGAGAAACGATAGAGCTCTATTTCGTGTGCAATATTATAGTATAGAATTCGCTTTGTGTGCTGTAAATTCTGTGCTGTGACTGCTTGTAATGTAGCTAGCCGTTCATTCTTAGGAAGAGCAGAATATCGTTTAAAGGTCAGTGTTTTAGATGGGCTAGCATCCCATAAGCCAAGTGCGTTTGCAACATAACCAAATCGGATTTTCATGTAAGACTCCCCTTAATTGGTAACATATAGTTTATGCTTTGTTATAAGGTTTCCGTCTATACAGAAAATGTACTTGGAAGAGAAAAAGAGGAAGCTCCCATAGACATGGAACCTTCCCGATTGCTGGTCAATTAGCTATGCTTATAGTTAAGATTATTAATCCATACATAAAAGCCTATCCCAACTATCAAAATAATGTTACTTACGATTAGTTGCATTTCAGCATCTAATGCCGTTTTACTAAGTAAATAATCTGGTAAAACAAGTAAGGCAACAATTGCAATTAGAATTGCTGTTTTAGCCCAAATGGAAAGGCAGATGATAAATAGCACCATAATTCCTGTTATAATCATTGTCCCGGTTTGCCCAAATTCCATAACTGGAGTTTCTACTGAGCGATTAAGGAAAATTAACCCAACATACAATCCGATAGGGACTAACGTTACAATTAGTAACAAGAGAAACTGATTCAGGTTGGAAAGATAATGACTAGCAATATATCGAAATGCTAGAAAAAGAGTGACAATAAAAATTCCTGCAATCACGATATGACCAATTATTTCTAGTATGGAATAGGATAACGAACCTGCTAATGCATCTTTAAAGATAGTAAAAGAGAGTGAGCCAACGATGATGATGAAAATGTATTTTAGCCATGACCGCAAGTCGATTTTCATTTCATCGGCAATCATCTGCATATATTCCTTTGGGGAGTTACCAACTATTTTTTCAATAGGCTTTCCTCTTTTTTCTGCTTCTATTAAATGTGTTTCCAATTCCTCTATAATCGCTTCGATTTCTTTGGACTTCTTTCCACTAGAAAATAAATAAACCCGTAGATCTTCTATGAAGGTCTTGCTTTTGCTTGATAGTTCATGCATCGTTATCTTCTCCTTTGAATTCATGTTTAAGTACTCTGTTTACATTGGACTGTAAGTACTCCCAACGCTCCATAAACTCTGCCAGTTCCAGTTCGCCCTTAGGCGTTAACGAATAATATTTTCTGCGAGGTCCAGCTGTAGATTTTCTTAATGTGGAGGTGACCAGTTTTTCTTTCTGCATCCGCATTAATAGTGGATATATGGTACCTTCACTGAAGGATTGAAAGCCGTATTCCTCAAGCTTTTCGGCTAGTTCATAACCATATACCTCCTTATCTTTTATGATGGCAAGAATACAACCATCTAAGATGCCTTTTAGCATTTGGGTTGTCGACATATTACGTGACCTCCTTCGCTATATTGTAATACAAGGGTTGTAGGAATTGAAAAATGCCTTGCAATACAAAGTATATGTGTAGAATAACATATACTATATTGTAATGCAAGGGTAAATTTCTTATTGTATGGAGGTCATCTAGTCAAGAGAAGACAAACCTCTCAAGCTACTATTTAATTGGCACGCATACTTCACAGTAATGGTTTTTCAATAGGTCCGCTTTGTATCGTTCCATAATCGGTTTGTTATCCATCTGATATCCACTTTTTTGTATCCAAGTATGTAGCTTAGTATATGCCTCTTTTATTGCTTCCGTTGTATGCTTGATTTTAAACATAATGTATCTTCCGCCAAGAAGTTCACGTTCGCTAATGGTATTATCTAATGGGTAATCGTTATCGATTACGATACAAGCATCAAATCGACAGTCTTCAGGTTTTGTAGAAGCTGGATTGTCTAATGGGACTGCATACAGAATGGATGATTGAAGAAGATTTCTCGCACTAGCCCAACCTTTTAATTCGGTCATCACGTTAATATTTTCCGGGCCATATGGACCAATCCGCCTCTTATAAGCAATCCGATAATTGGGGAGGGTTTCTAATTTATATTCCATCATTAATTCTTCCTTTCCTCATATATTATTTGGTACATTTCGAATGTAACATGCTTTAAAATTATTTTCATACTATTTTTTTAAAATTTTCAGGAAGTTTTTTGATAGGGCATAATACGAAAGCAATATCTTTGATAAAACTGCCTTCTTTTGAAACAATATAACTATCCATAGTGAAGGGAGTTTTCATACATGAAAGTATTTCTTATCGGTTCAAATGGTCAGGTTGGAAAACATATCGTGAAGTTCCTTCAAGAAAGTAATAAGCATGAGTTAACTGCTATGGTTCGTAGCGAGGAGCAGGCAGAGCAATTGAAAGCATCTGGTGTGAAAGCGGCTATAGCGAATTTAGAAGGTAGTGTAGAGGAGCTTGCAGAAGTGATGCGAGGTTCTGAAGCGGTAATCTTTTCGGCTGGATCTGGGGGAAATACAGGTCCAGATAAAACATTGCTCGTTGATTTAGATGGTGCGGTGAAGTCGATGGAAGCAGCTGAAAAGGCTGGAGTAAATCGATATATTATGGTTAGTGCTTATAAGGCGCATGATCGTGAATCGTGGAAAGATAGTCCGATTAAACCATACATGGTGGCTAAACATTATGCAGACAGAATGCTTGTAGCAAGCGATTTAAACTATACCATCCTAGGTCCAGGACTACTACTCAATGAACCTGGTACAGGGAAAATTGCAGTTGGCGAGGAAATTCAAAAAACATCAATACCGCGTGAGGATGTAGCAAGGACAGTGGTCGCAGCTTTAGATGAGGAAAAGACGTACCGGAAGACATTAGAAATCATGTCTGGGGATACACCAGTTGAAGATGCATTAAAGCGACTATAGGTAATAAAAGTAGGGCGAACAAAAGGTTATGTTCGCTCTACATCCTTTAATCTAGCTATTATAAAGAATCTGAAGGCGTATCGAATGGCTTATACATTTTTTCGATAAAATTGATATTATACGTATCATACCAGTTCTCTGGTAGCTCTAACTCCGTTAACAAATGAATGAACATTTCTACTAGATTCCCGTCAAATTGAGACCATGCGCATCTCGTTAATTCTTCAAAAGCCTCATCATGGGACATTTTCGATAGCTTGTAATTTCTCTCATCGTAAGTCATCGTATCAAAGGAATCACAGATTCTAATAATTCTCCCTTGAATCGAGATTTCTTCTCCTACTAATCTTCTCGGATACCCTGTCCCATCCCAATTTTCATGATGGTCACGAATAAAAGCAGCAGCTCGCGTTTTACCTAGCTCTTTTCGAAGAATCAGGTTACCAATATGGCTATGACTTTCAATAATGGTTCTCTCAATTGGATTTAACTTTCCAGGTTTCAATAATATTTCTTTTGCTATACCAATTTTTCCGATGTCATGTAAAAATGCTGCAACTCGCAAATCATCATCATAACAACCAGCTTCTTTTGCAAGCATGGCTGAGAGATACATAACACGTAAAGAGTGATGCTTAAACAATTGCAATACTTCATGATCTTGGGCGATGTTTTCAAATAGGGATTCCGGAGTTCGAATCATTTTATAGCTCCTTTATCAGCTTATTTGTATGTTTATTATAACAGATTATTATAAGTTTTTTGTCTATTTTGACTGAACATACTATACTAGAGTTCAACATATTCTATTTTTTAACCTGATAGATTAATAAATAGGGGGTATTACCAACTATGGACAAGACTGAGCGCAAGGCTTGGAATGCAAACCACAAAACGCTAAAAGAAATGATAAGAAGACCTGAAAAGCATGAGGAGGCAGTTCAACTATTTCTTACCCAACATTCGCTTTTACATACATTTTCCTATCAGGAAAGTCTAGCAACTGCGTTATTAGATGATTTAACAGAGTCAACATTTCGGAAGTACCCTGTGAAAAGCCCAGATACAAAAAATTCGATTGCGTGGCATTTATGGCATGTTACCCGAATTGAAGACATGACGATGAATATTTTAGTGGCAGGTAGAAAACAAGTACTCAGCACAGCAAATTGGCTGGAGCAACTTCATATCCCATTTGAACATTCGGGAAATGATATGAGTGAAGAGGATATTGCAAAATTAAGTAAGGAAATGAATTTCAAGGCCCTGCTATTATATAGACAAGCTGTAGGCAAACGTACCCAAGAAATCATATCGCAATTGGAAGCCGGTCCATTCAGGTTGAAGGTTGAATCAGATCGAATCAACCGGTTATTTACAGAAAAAGCAGTAACAGAGGATTCTACCTGGTTGGCGGAGTATTGGAGTAAAAAAACAATAGCAGGGTTGGTATTAATGCCTGCTACGAGACATATCTTTTTGCACTTAAATAAATGCATCCGCATTAAGGAAAGGCATCAAAAAATGGTGGATTTAAGGGATGGAAAGGAAGCGGTAAAAAGAATATAATAGGTTATCATATCTACCAAATGATTAGGTTACTAGTGAACATGGAGGAATGAATATGGAAAGCAGTGTAACTTTATGGAACTTCGATGGGACTTATCGTAGACAATCTTTCTATCTAAGAAGCAACTATACATCGATCGATTTGGAATATATGCGGAATATTAGTTTGTTCTGTGAAAAAGCTGTCTTATGGGAACTGGCGGATAGAATGAGGAATCATCCAAGCAGCAACATTCATTATTTAGGTAGTGGAAACTATCATTATATCTCGTATATTCTACAATCCCAGATCAATGAGCCCTATACATTAGTGTTATTTGATCATCATACAGATACACTTCCAGCTCCAAGTGAGAGCCTGATTTCTTGTGGCTCATGGGTTCTGGAGTCCATTCATAATCTTCCCATGCTGAAGAAGGTATTTATCATTGGTGTGAGTGAAGACGCCTATCTCCATATCCCGGAAGACGTACAGAACAAAGTAGCAGTCTATACGGAACACTCACTCCAATCTAACCTACCAACGATTACCAAATCTATCTTAACTAATCTACCAACTAAATCTATTTATATCAGCATGGATAAGGATGTTCTTCTTCAGGAGGAGGCTTTGACTGCATGGGATCATGGGACACTCCGACTAAAGCAAATGATGGGCATGGTAAAGGCACTCTATCGCACTAAATCTATTATCGGTGTCGATATTTGTGGCGAGTATCCTGTAAATCCTGCTACTGAATATCATAAAAGGACAAAAGAGGCATTGGAGAAAAATGATCGTGCTAATGGCTTTATTCTCCAATCCATCCAACATTGGAACGCTAAACGTCACAAGCCTTCGAGATTATTGCACGCATAACATTTGGTAACTTTTTACCAATTATTTGATATACTATTTGGGAATCAATGAATTGGAGGCAGCATGACATGCGAAAATTATTGTTACTAATGATACCATTACTCATTCTAGTAGGTTGTTCTAATTCAACCGTAGAACAATCAGAATCAGATAAGGTGAAGGATAATCCTTTATCAGAAGAAGCGGATGTGGAAACGAAGGAAGAACAAGAACCAGAAGGGAATGCTGATACGAATGAGGAGCAAGGGAATGGATCTGTAAGTGCTCAAGAAGAGAAGGTAGTAACGAAAGCAGAATACGTCAGAAAACTAGCAGTAGTAGAAGCTAGCCTAGCAGCGCAGCGTGAAATCATAGAGACGGGTACACAAGTCGATATGGAGGAAGCAGCAGGAGAAATGTATAAAGCATGGGATAATACCTTAAATGAATTATACGGTATCTTACAAAGTCAGCTTTCTGATGAAGTAATGCAAACGTTAAGAGAAGAACAGCGTAATTGGATTGTTTTACGTGATGAAGTGGCAGAAGCGGAGGCAGCTAACTACAAAGGTGGCTCAATGGAATCCTTTGCTTATACATCTAAGCTTATGGAGATGACAAAGAATAGATGTATAGAATTAGTTGAAATGTATATGTGATAAGGATGGAACGCAATGCAAAGAAGAAAGCGGAAGAGTGTCAACAGTATAAAACGGTTCCTATGGATTTTCCATCTATTATTATTCATTGGGGCACTGGGGAAGGCCTATTTCGATACGAATGTATTTAAAGTAAATAGAGTCCAATTTCGAACGAAAAAAGTTCCGGTGAAAACGAAAGTATCGATTTTACAAATAACAGACCTTCACAATAAGGTTTACCCAGATCAGTATGAAAAGTTGATAATGACAGTAAAACATGCAAATGCTGATATGATAGTATTGACTGGAGATTTTATTAGTCGGAATACAGATGATTTTACAAATGTGTATGTCTTTATGGAGAAAATAAAACGAGCTCATCCCCATGTGTTTTTCGTAACTGGAAACCATGAGTTGGCTAACGAAAATGTAGGGAGATTTTTGTCCGGAGTTCGTGATCGGGGCATTACTATCTTAGATAATCAAAACATCACATTTACGAAGGATAACACCGTAATTAATGTAGTGGGCGTTGATAATGCATCCACCGATCATGAAAATCTAAGCCAGGCATTTGCTGGTATAAAGGATAATCAGTATACGATATTACTTTCCCATTCACCGAGTATTGTCGATAAGTACAATAGGATACAAGCTGATCTAATCTTGAGTGGGCATACACACGGAGGTCAAATTAGGCTCCCTATCATTGGGGCTGTTGTAGGCCCAGAAAGAAGTCTTTTTCCAAGGTGGGAGAAAGGAATATTCGACTTGGGCCAGGGGCAATTTTTGTACGTGGATAGCGGTCTCGGAACAAGTGGATATCCAGTACGTTTTTTGAATCAGAGTCAAATTAGTTTAATAGAGATAGTTGGGGATGGTTTAGGAGATAGTTAGATCCCCCTTTAGCCCAAAATAGCTTTATTTGGGGCTTTGTTTTAATGGGAAGTTTATGAATTTTTCGGGAGAGAAGAGAAAGTTTACAAATGTAATAGAGGCAATTCTAAAGGTTCACATCTTTAGGGTTGCCTCTTCTTGTTTAGAAGCCCTATACCCAAATAAGCCCCTAGACCTAGTTCAAAATATAGCTGAGGCTCATTATCCAAAACCCTTTTTCTCGGTAAACTTAACTCATGATAAAGAAAGGAGGCAATCAGATGAGAAAATTTATGCTGTTTGTAGGAGGGCTAATTGCCCTACTTGTATTATTAGTTAACCTTGGTCCAATGGTTTTATTAGGTCTTAGTGTATGGTTGCTATATATCGTCTTCAAAAAGTTCGTGAAGAGTGATTCAGTCGCAGCTAAAATTGGTTGGGTTATTCTAGGGCTCATTATTCTAGGAGTCGGTTTCACCAATATTTACTCTGTCATTGGAATTGCAGCTGCATTTGCATTGTATTGGATCGTGAAAAACTGGAAAAAAGATGGAGATTCCCCCGTTGTTCCTACTGATGACGGTGATCCATTTACAAACTTTGAACACCAATGGGCAGATTTGAATAATTAAGATTTATGGATAAGTGGTGGAGCTTGGGATATGTGCTTGGGGTTGGGGGAGATGGGCCCGAAAAGTGGGAAGATGAGCCCGAGGACTAGGAGCATGAGCCCGATAGAGGTAAAGATGAGCCCGAGGGTTGTGGAGATGCGCCCGAAGAGGGAGAAGATGAGCCCAAGGTTTGGGAACATGCGCCCGAAGAGGAAGAAGATGAACCCAGGAGTTGTGGAGATGCGCCCGAAAATGGAGAAAATGAGCCCAAGTTTGAGAAAGATGGGCCCGAATTTGGAGTAAATAAACCCGAGGCCAGGGTACATGCACCCGAAAGCAAGAAAGATGAACCCGGAAAACCAGCACATACGCCCTCAGACTACAATTCAAAAATAAAAGGAGAGAACTTATTATGACAAATGTTTTCACACGGATTAAAGATTCTATAGAAGCGGATTTACATGATTTACTGGACAAAAAGGAGAAGAAAAACCCAGTTTCAACGTTAAATCAATATTTACGCCAAGCAGAACAAGAGGTAGAGAAGGTGCGTAAATTAATTGAGCGTCAATATAAGTTGAAGGATGAGTTTTCAAGGGAATATTTGAAAGCAGCGGAAATGGCTGAGAAACGTGAAAAGCAGGCTTTTATTGCTGAAAAAGCGGGCGAGGAGCAAATGCATGCTTTTGCACAAAAGGAAAAGGAAGAATATCAAGCGCGTGCGGAAAGAATGAAGGCATCTCGCCAGGAAGCAATGGAGCAATTAGAAGAGCTGGAGCAAAAATATGAAGAAATGAAGCACCGGGTTAAAGATATGCGCCTTCGTCGGATGGAATTGATGGGACGTGAGAATGTTCTTCATGCCAATCATCAAATTAATCGCGTGATGGAAGAGGTATCTGATAAACCATTCTCTAAGTTCGCTGAAATGGAACGTTACATTGACAACCTGGAATACATGGTCAATAGTGCTTATTATAAGAGCACATTTGATAGTAAGATTGCTAAATTAGAAAAAGAAATGCAGGAAAAGGAAAAAGCGAATTAATTGAAATGCGCAAAAACGCATTAAAAATGGTATACTCATGACACAGGCCCAAGCAATTGGGCCTGTGTGAGTTGATAGGGGGGATTCCTGCTATGTTCAAGAAATTAAAAACAGATACACTCAACTGGATTATGATCGTAGGAGTAATCCTCCTTATTTTGGAAATTATTTTCCATTTTGGTGGGGCTGTTATACCTGCTATATTTTCCGCTATATTTGCTTATATAGGATGGAAAAACTTCCAGCATTTATGGGGAAAGGTTCTATTTTGGATTTTTATCGTCTCGTTTGTCTTCTGTATTTTAAACTTGTGGGCAGTTCGTTTTCTGATTGTCGTGGTCATTGTACTGTGGCTTAAAGATTATTATGAGTCCAAAAATAGTAAAAGCTTAAAACCGACTCTCCCTAACCATGTCATTAATAATGATAAGCTCATTAAAATGAAGCCACTTTTTCAAAATAAGCTCTTTGATGATATGCAAACCGAGGATATGGCTTATCAATGGCGGGATGTTAATATTCATGGTGGGATTGGAGATCGGGTGATCGACCTAAGTAATACGGTGCTTCCTAATGATACAGCGGTAATCTCTATCCGTCATTTAGTTGGCAATATCGAGATTTATGTTCCTTATGAAGTAGAGGTTAGTATTCATCATAGCTCGGTATTTGGTAGGGCGCACATCTTTGACGAGAAAGATATGAAATTGGTGAATAAGTCACTCTTATTCCAAACAGAACATTATGATTCCACTTATCCTAGAGTGAAAATTATAACCTCTATATTTTCCGGTGATATCGAGGTGAAGCGCATATGATGACAGTACTTCGCCATATGATGATCGGGATTATGTATAGTTTAGTATTAGTAGTACTCTCGGTAGGGTTAACCTTTTTCTTACAGGATGAATTTAGTTGTTCCATGCTTTGGGAAAAGCAAATTGGTGATGTGTCCTTTCTACTGACCGTCCTTGGAATTGCAACAATCTCTGGGGCGATTCTGGGAATATCAATTGGTTGGTATTGGAAGCAACGAATTCAATATGTTGAGCGAAAGCTGGATAACGTAATCAAAGGTCAACATACGGATATAGATACGGATTCGTACAAGGAATTAAAAAGGTTAGAACAGAAAATAAAGCAATTACAAGAAAAGATAAATAAGCAAGCAGAGCATTTCCAAACCCTTGCAACAAAACGCGCGGAAGAGAGAGAGCAAAGCTTACAAGAGATTGTTGTCCAAGAGCGTAATCGTTTAGCAAGGGAGCTACATGATTCGGTTAGTCAGGAATTATTTGCTGCCTCAATGATGATGTCTGCCATAAATGATACGGCGATTGATTTAGATAGCAAAATAAAACAGCAACTAAGACTAGTTGAAAACATGATTCAACAATCCCAGCTAGAAATGCGGGCACTGCTTCTCCATTTACGACCTGTAGCTCTAAAAGGAAAATCACTTCTGGAAGGTGTAGAAGAATTGTTGAAGGAGCTTATACAAAAGGTTCCGATGGACATCTCCTGGAAGGCAGAGGATTTCCAGCTTGATAAAGGGGTGGAGGATCAACTATTTCGCATTTTACAGGAATCAGTGTCCAATACATTAAGACATGCAAAGGCAACAACTCTTCATGTGATGCTAATAAAGCGAGATAATATAGCAATTCTGCGGGTAAAGGATAATGGTGTTGGATTTGATATGAATACAGTAAAAACTGGGTCATATGGCCTGCAGAATATGAAAGAACGTGCATTAGAAGTCGGTGGAACGATTAAAATTATTTCATTACCAAACCAAGGAACACAGCTAGAAGTGAAGGTTCCTATCATACGGAAGGAAGGTGAACATGGTGATTAAAGTCTTATTCGCAGATGATCATGAAATGGTAAGAATTGGTGTAACCTCTTATCTCTCTGCTCAGCCAGATATTGAAGTGATTGCTGAGGCGAGCGATGGTGCTCCTGCCGTTAAGCTTGCGTTAGAGCTTAGGCCAGATATCATACTAATGGATCTAGTGATGAAGGAAATGGACGGAATTGAAGCAACGAAACAGATCATAGAACAATGGCCAGAAGCAAAAATTATCATCGTCACTAGTTTTCTTGATGATGAAAAAGTATACCCGGCATTAGAAGCGGGTGCGACAAGCTATATGCTAAAAACATCGAGAGCGGAAGAAATAGCTAAAGCGATTCGCTCAACTTACCAAGGACAATCCGTCCTAGAGCCAGAAGTAACAGGAAAGATTATGACGAAAATGCGTGAAAAGCCTGTCACACATCTTCATGATCAATTAACCGATCGGGAAATGGAAATTCTTTTGCTAGTCGCGCAAGGTAAATCCAATCAAGAAATTGCCGATGAACTTTTTATTGCACTAAAGACGGTGAAGGTGCACGTAAGTAACATTCTTGGGAAACTTGGGGTTCAGGACCGAACACAGGCAGTAATTTATGCCTTTAAGCATGATCTAGTTAAATAAAGATAGTGCTTTAGTGGCAAATAACTATTACCCTTTGTTTACTATTTATCTTATGAATGTTTATCAAAAGCATGTAGGAGGGATTATGAATGAGGAAAAGGGAAACCATTCTCTTGTCATCTTTACTGTTTTTAATTGGTGCACTGGTTGGATTTTTAGCTTCTCCAATTAAGAAAGGTGTTCGTATCCATATTGCAGGTGTCACTACTACTAATCATCATGGTTCGAGAGAAAAAGGTTATAGATTGAGTGCTATAATAAACAATTAATTGTACCTATTTACTCATATAGCCGCAAGAATATGGCTTGTAAGTTTTCTACCAGTTCACCGTAAATAAACTGACTATGAGTAGCATTATATCGTCACTTATTCGTATCTTTTTAGGCATAAAAGGCTCGGAAAAATGGTTATACTCGTAGAATTTAGAGTGTAGTCATTTTTCCGAGCTTTTTTATTCTGTACACTAGTATTTAGAGTACTGTTGAAAATAAATTCGAATTAATAGCCGTACATTAACTAATCCGTCCCAACAAATCGAACGGAAGCCATATGCGTCTGCGCTAACCGGATAACCTCCTCAATAAACTCTTCCTGAGAAGCCTCAAACCCTGTATGTATCCAGTGGGATATTAGCCCATAAAATCCATACGCCGTATACCGTGTAAAGTAATCCATATCTACTGGTAAATGGTCTATAGTTTCAAATTGGAACTTGTCTTGATAGATTTTTAAGATTGTTTCCAGAAATCTTGTATGCAATTCTGGAATCGTATCTTGATAGGTAATCAATTCAAAGAAGTTACCATTCTGATAAATATAGGAAATTATATTAAAAGAACTTTTAGTGAGATGAACGGTGCTTATCTTTTTTTTAGATTGAAACGGTTTCCCGACTGCTTCTTGTAACCCGAGGAGCATTGTCTCTAGTAAATCCTCTGCTAACTCATATTTATCACGATAATGGGTGTAGAAGGTGCTTCGATTATATTTGGCGTATTCCACAATATCTTTGATTGTGACATGCTGGAAGCCCTTTTCTTTGATTAACGCAATAAGTGCTAATTGGAAATGTTCTTTAGTTCGGTTTTTACGTGGAGTGGAGAGCAGTTCAGTCATTACGATACCCCCTGTAATAAACAGTTTACTAATATCTGTATAACTAATAGACAGTTACGTATAATATGTCTGCCTAATAGACAATAAGGACAGTATTGATGGTTGGATAGCAAAAAGTTACGTACTACAATTAAATTGTAAGCATTTAAATAAAAAATTGTCTAAATATATTATAACAGGAGGCATCGATTATGGGGAAACTACAAGATAAAGTAGCAATCATCACTGGTGGCGTATCTGGAATTGGGGCTGCAACAGCGCGCTTGTTTGCTGCTGAAGGGGCAAAATTAGTGTTAGTAGATTTCAATGAAGAAAAAGGAACTGCGTTTGAAGCAGAATTAAAATCGGAAGGCACTGAAGCTATCTTCGTAAAAGCGGATGTAACGAGTGAAGACGATGTAAATAATATTTATGATAAAACATTATCAACCTTTGGTAAAGTAGATATTCTCTTTAATAATGCTGGTATCGGTGCTGTAAAACCGACAGAAGAATTAACATATGCTGAATGGAGAAAAACAGTAGAAGTTGATTTAGACGGTGTATTTTTAGTTGCACAAGCCGCAATTAAAGAGTTCTTGAAGGCAGGTAGTGGTGTTATTGTCAATACAGCTTCTATGTATGGTTGGGTTGGATCACCTGGTAGTGCAGCATATAATGCGGCAAAAGGTGGAGTGGTTAACTTAACTCGTTCTCTTGGATTAGAATATGCAGATCGTAACATCCGTGTCAATGCACTATGCCCAGGATTTATTGATACACCAATCTTAGGTGAAACAGATAGAGGCTTCCTAACTAATTCAACACCAATGAAGCGTTTAGGTAAACCAGAAGAAATGGCAAAAGCTGTATTATTCTTGGCAAGTGATGATTCTAGTTTCATGACTGGTAATAGCTTAATTGTTGATGGTGGCTATACAGCTCAATAATAAATTTATGAACTTAAAAAATCCATGCTGAAATTCGTTCGGTATGGGTTTTTATCTATCCATGGAGATTACTTATGATTAGTTATCGAAAGAATTTTTCTGTTGAAATCTAATTATGTAGTGCTATAATACTAATAATTGCATACATCTATTCACTCATATAATAGCAAGAATATGGCTTGCGAGTTTCTACCAGTTTACCGTAAATGAACTGACTATGAGTAGCATTACATAGTAACAGATTTAGATATCTATTACTATCTTTTCAGGCATAAAAGGCTCGGAGGAATTGCTATACTCGTAGATTTTAGAGTGTAGTGTTCTTTCGAGCTTTTTAGTAGTTAGGAAAGTATAAAATCTTCCTTGAGAGCATAACAAATACTACTACGCCCGGTAAAAAAGAGTGAATGCTAGTTTTTCTAATTTTTTCTAAAGACAGATTGGATCCAAATTCAGAGATGGGGGAAGAAAAAATGAAAAAAAGTGACTTAACAAAATTGATAAATGTTGCAGCAGGTCGCGAGGTTGCGGATCTTGTGTTAAAAAATGGGAAAATTATCGATGTTTATCAAGGTAGTGTCCTACATGGTGACGTCGCAATTATAGATGGAAAGATTGCCGGGATTGGTGAAGCATATGAGGGGAAGGAAACGGTTGATTTAGAAGGGAAGTACATTGCACCTGGTTTTATTGATCCGCATATCCATGTAGAATCGTCTTATGTGACCCCAGAAGAGTTTGGTCGATTACTTGTACCACATGGAACCACAACCGTAATGGCAGACCCTCATGAAATTGTGAATGTAGCGGGGCTAAAAGGATTGGATTATATGATCGAGGCGGCAAAGCATACTGCATTAGATATTCAATATATGTTACCTTCCTGTGTACCTGCTACCAATATGGAAAACGCTGGTGCTGTGTTAACGGCATCGGATATGGTGGCTCCTTTGGAGGAGGGGAAAGCAGCAGGACTTGCTGAATTTATGGACTTTCCTGGGGTGATTCAAGCCCAAGATAGTGTTATTGATAAATTATTAGTTGCTAGGAATTTAAATAAACGAATTGATGGACATAGTCCAATGGTGAGTGGTAAGGAACTAAATGCATATGTCGCTGCTGGTGTTGAAAATGACCATGAATGCTCTACTGTAGAGGAATTACAAGCTCGTATTTCAAGAGGGATGTATGTTTTCTTAAGAGAAGGGACTATTACACATAATTTGCGTACATTGTTAAAAGGAGTTACACCGCAGAATGCGCATCGCTGCTGTTTATGCGGAGATGATGTACAAGCAAAGACGATTTTAGAAAAGGGGCATCTAGACAATTCCATCCGTATTTGTATCGAAGAAAACATGGATCCAATTACTGCAATTCAGATGGCGACGATCAATACAGCAACATGCTGCCAGTTACATGATCGTGGAGCAGTAGCACCAGGATTGAGAGCAGATTTGGTTATTTTTCGAGATCTTGATAATTTGGTAGTAGAACAGACGTATATTAATGGGGAACTAGTTGCAAATCAAGAAGAATATGTACTTCCATATACGAAAGCAGATACTTCTTCTGTGCAATCTAGTGTCCATATCGGTGATTTTTCGATCGAAAAGCTACGTTTGCAATTAACTTCTAATAAAGCAAGAGCGATTCAATATGTCCCAACAGAGGCATTGACGAATGAAGCAATTGTAGAGGTTGAACGGGATGAGACGGGAGAGTTTATATACAATCCTGCAAAACCAGTCGCAAAAATTGCTGTTGTGGAGAGACATAACAATACGGGAAATGTGTTTGTTGGTTTATTTAAGGATTACGGTATTCAAAGAGGTGCTATTGGAATTTCCATTGCCCATGATTCCCATAATTTGATTGTCACAGGAACGAATGATGCGGATATGGCCATCGTCATTGAAAAATTAAAACAACAAGATGGTGGTGTCGTCTTAGTTAATAATGGTGAAGTCATCTCCAGAATGGCACTTCCAGTAGGTGGATTGATGAGTAATCTATCAGGTGAAGAAGTAGCAGCGGAGCAAACCAAAGTAAACAAAGCCGCACGAGAAGTTCTAGGCATATCGGATGATGTAGATCCAATCATGACGTTAGGCTTTATGTCTTTAGCCGTTATTCCAACATTAAAGATAACAGACATGGGGCTTGTTGACGTGACAAAGTTTGAGTTTGTATCGGTTTCGGTTGAAGAGAACTAGTATAAAGAAAGAACGGATTTGATTACATGCCTACTACTTCTTGAGGTGATTTTTAGCTCCACTAGTGATTATTTTTAAAGCGTAATAATAGGTTGATATGGAATCCATTTTGATGAGAGTCACTATGGATTCTTTTTCTTTGTATCCCATCATTCTGTTACTAGTGTTTGTCTCTACCATTATTTCATAACGGAGAATTTTGCATATGGGTAACGATATGATGGGAGGAGAAGAAAGAAGTATCCTTTAAAAATAAAATTGATGAAACATGAAGTAACCGCTAATCTTATATAGTGGTTATTTTTTATATACAAAAATAAATGCAACGATTTCTCCCCCCTCATTCGTCATGTATAGGAAAGGAGGACGACATGTACACCATACGCGATGTAAATAAAGCCAAAAAGGGAAACAAAAAAGCTTTTGCAAAAATAATTCAAGCTGAAAAACATAGGCTATACCGTATTGCTTTCCTTTACGTTAAAAACGAAAATGATGCTGTTGATATCGTTCAGGAGGCAACCTATAAAGCGCTACTATCTATTGGGAATATGAAAGAGATTAATCAAGTAGCGGCATGGCTAAAACGGATTACCATCAATTGTGCGATAGACTTTCATAGACGCCAGAAGAAAGTTATCCCATTTGAAGATGGAAATGTAGAAATTGTGGAACAACGAATGGTTCATACTGAGGAAAAACTAGATTTATATGACCTATTAGATTACTTGAGTGAAAGAGACAAGACAATAATTATTCTAAAATACTATGAGGATTTGACTAGTCGCGAAATTGCAGAATTCCTAGATTGTCCGGAGGGGACTGTGAAATCATCTTTACATCGGTCCCTAAAAATATTAAAAGGAAAAATAGAGGAGGACTATATGAATGGATAATGAGATACATAACTTTAAGCGTAAAGTTCATGCAATTCCTATTCCTGAGGATAAACTGGATACGGCCATAACTAAAACTATTTCCACTCCTAGAAAAAAGAATAGAAAGCTCTATTATCTATTTGCTACAGCAGCGACCTTAATGATACTTTTATTTAGTTCTGCATTTGTTTCTCCGGTTATGGCGAAGATTTTAAGTCAGGTACCATGGATAGGGAGTGTAATCTCCTATTTTGATACTGGGTTGGAAAATGCCTCTAATGAAGGCTTCGTAACAAAAATAGGTGAAACGTATGTCAGTCAAGATATTCCAGTAACGATTACGGAAGTTTACTATGATGATTTTCGCTTAGTAGTAGGATACACGATACCAAATGTTGATGATTTGGGGGCTTTTGAAGCATTAGATACGGAAGTGAAATTGGGAATTGATAATCAAACTGTTACGAGCATGAGTGGACATAGTACATTGAAAGGTGACCAAGTGATTGGAACAATAGAAACTACTGCCACATTGCCGGATAGTTTTACATTAGATGTTAGTTTTAGTGAGATTTTTCATACGAAGGGAGATTGGAACTTCCGAATCCCTGTTACTAAGAATACCAATACGTTAGCTTATGAAGTTGGTAAAACAAAAGAAGTGAATAACTATAAATTTGAAGTGTTTACTATTCAACTAGCACCAAGTGGGACAAAAATCCATATGGAATTGGATATGCCTTTTGGGGATGAAACAGCTTATGATTTTCTTGTTTATAACGATAATGGCAATAGGTTAGGGAGCATGGACTATACGAAGAAAATTATCCCTCTCGTAAAATTTGATAAGCAAGTTTTGAAGATGAATGCTTTATTTGAGCCATTACAAGATAATCTGATAACTATTGTACCAGTCATAGACGACAATGGGACTATAATTGAACTGGAAGAATTAGCAATTGAAGTTGATCTGAGTACGATAAAGGGACAAGAGGTCTCTAACAAAATTATGGGTTTTGGATTAAGAGAGGATAAGGTGGACAAAAAAACCTACTTTATGGATTATATCGTAGAGGAAGTTGCTAGTGAAATGGGACTACAACTAGGAGAATATAATAAAGCAGAATTACCACATTTTAATCTTGATTTTGCAATAGACTTCCAAAAAGAACAGCAAATGAATAATCAGACTGTGGTGAATCCTATTGTAATGATAGAGAAAAAATCAGGTGAGAAAGGTTATGTTGTTTATAAAACAGAAAATGGAGTAAACCATATTTTCCAAGTGGAGCTAAAGGATGAAAACTGGATAATAGTGGATTCGTTTACTTTGCAAGGGAAAATGATACGTGATTTAGAAATGAGTTATAACGAAGAGTAAGAATAGGATTATATTACGCTAGGACATCTTTTTGTACTCCCATTTTTATTGTAACTAGGGGAACTTATTCTGATATCAATAAAAGAAATACTATTTCTTGGAATGAAAAAACTCACCTTCGTAATGCCTCTTCAAATGATAGAATAGCAACTATCTTTTGGGAGGCATTACTTACGTGAGTTTTCTAAGTGTATAGAACTCATTTTGATTTTTAGTCAGAATGGATTCTTTTTATAAGTATTTACGGAAGATGAGTAATCAATTCGTAAGACTACTTAAACAATTTCTCCCTCAAAACATCAAAAGCTTGTTCAATCTCCTTTAAATCCTCACTAGAAGCATCCTTAATTCGATCTAGAAAACGGACTTCAATTATGTGGAATGCCTCGTTCATCAATACTTCTCCATCTTCAGATAACATGATAGATTGCTTACGCCTGTCATTTGTATCAGGTGCCTTCTCAATCATATTTTTCTCACTTAATTTACTAAGCTCACGACTGGTATTAGACATAGTCATTTTTAGACAATCATTTATCTCCGTAGGGGTTACAGGTTGGTTTACTTTGATGAATTCAAGAATGTTATATTGAACTTGTGAAATTGAATGGTGCTTTGCATCTTTAGTGAGTTCATTTGACACATGATGAACAGAAGACATAAATGATATAAATTGGTTAAAGAGCTCCTTTTTATCCATTTCTTCACCTCATAGAAATAAGATAACAAAATAGTTATCAATAAACAATTATCATTTGATAAATAAAAACAGCGGCGTTATAATTTTGTTATCAAATGATAATTAAAGGGGGAATGACGATGAAAATGCTAATTATTTATACGTATCCGAATCACAAAAGTTTAAATTATGCTTTTTTACAACACATTGTTAATGGCAGTAAAGAGAACACAAACATTGATGAAATACAGATTTTGGATTTATATGAAGAGGGATTTAATCCAGTTTTAGTATTTAATGAGCAAAAGCGGAGACGTGCTATGCATATTGATCCTGACTTGGAAAAGTATAGGGAACAGATTACTTGGGCAGATAAAATCGTTTTTATATATCCCATTTGGTGGGGAAGGCCACCTGCTATGCTTATGGGGTATATCGACCGTTTATTTGCCTCAAATTTTGCTTATAAAGATAAGAGGGGGCTTTTCCCAGAAGGATTATTGAAAGGAAAGTCTGTCATTTGTATATCAACTATGAAAGGGCCAACTTTTTATCCATTGCTATGGTTGAATAATGCACATAAACTGTTAATGAAAAGAGCTTTATTTAGCTTTGTTGGAATTAAAAGAGTAAAGTTTTTTGAATTTGGAAATATGGAATGTTCAAAGGGCAGACAAGTCAAAAAGCTCGAGAAAATATACCATTATTTTAAACGATTAAGTCATTAGATCCTTTCAGAAGATAAACTCACCTTCGTAATGCCTCCTCAAATGCTAGAATAGCAACTATCTTTTGGGAGGCATTACTTTACGTGAGTTATCTAAAATAAACCTTTTAGATTTTGGGTAGCTTTATTTGTCTCTTGGATTAATTCGGCAAGCTGTTCCTTATAATTAGTCTGTGATTGAACAGTAGCTGAAATCTCTTCAAGCGAAGCTGATGCTTGCTGTAATAAGGATGCAAATTCATTTACAGCACGTTCAATGGATACAGTCTCTTGGTCGATATTTTTAGCAAGTGTCCCAAAGGAATTCACTTCTTCTTTCAATCGGACAATTGATGCTTGAATAGAATCAAAGATAGACTGGTTTTTCCTTGTTCCTTCGATGTTTTCATCCATTTTTCTTGCAACGGTATTCATTTGATCCTGTGTTTCTACATTGTTACTATGTATTTCATGTAATGTAGTAGAAATTTGAACAGCCGTTTTATCAGAAGTCTCTGCTAGTTTGCGGATTTCATCTGCTACGACGGAGAATCCTTTTCCTGCTTCACCAGCTCTTGCTGCTTCAATGGAAGCATTGAGCGCAAGTAAATTGGTTTGGGAGGTAATTCCTTGAATAGCTTGAATGGAGCTTAAGGACGATTCAATTTTCTCACTTAATTGTTTCATATTCTCTTCAGTAAGCTCAAGAAACTCCTTGAACTCATTCATTTGCTCATTCAATACATGTGATTGTGTACGACCTTCATTAATCTGATCTGTGATTTGTGTCGTGAATTCACTGATTTGCTCAACTTGTCCATTCATGGAAACGGCTTGCTTCGCAGTGGTTTCTACGGCTTCCGTGATATCGTTGATAGCATTTCCTTGTGACTGTGCCCCAGCAGCAATTTCTTGGATAGCAGAATTAAGTTCTTGGGTTGCTACTTTCTCAGCTTCTGACTGCTTTTCAATTGTGTACATATTATCTGCTATTACTTTAGAGTTTTCTGCTAATACAATACGTTGATTGGATTCTGCTTCTAATTTTTCCTGCATGGCCACTTGGCTAGAAGCAAGGTTTCTTTCCAAGCTACCCATAATTTTTTGCTGGAAAAATAATACAATAATAGCTAAGGAAAATAGTAGTAAATACGTGCCAAGATCAGATGAATAAATATCACCATTTAATGTGAAAGCAAAGATTAGTAATCCTAATCCAAAACATGTTCCGATTACATATAGAATTAAATTCATATATAGGGCAGAACAAATTAATAAAAAGTAAATTAATGATAGGTTATTCTCCGAAGGGCTAATTAAAATAATGGCACCTAACAGAATGACTAAACCGATTATAGACATATAAGAAATTAATTTTGTTAGGCGGTTCGTTATATGTAAGAAGGCAATAATAGCACACAATATTCCTCCACCAATGGCAATTGTCCATATGAGCAATAACGGTTTATTTAGGCTCATCTCCACTACTGTACCGAGAATAACGGAAAGTATTAACATAATGAGTATAATTTTATTCTTTTTCCGCAATGTTTCGTTGTTTAATTGTTCAAGTGTCATGTGAAATCTCCTTTATTTTATCATTTCCATTCATTATCTTAGCATAAAAAGTAGGTAAATGTATCTATATTTGAATGCTAGATAGTAAACTAATAATGCGGTCAATGCAGATGATTTAAGGAATGTTCCATCATTCTGGGAAAAAATCGATAACATGACTATATAGGATAAAAGTCCTGATTGAATTAACTTTTCTCACCGAAGTTTCCTGAAACTGTGAAATCACTCCTAACAAAGTAGATACCTACTCTAGCAATGGCTTATTGAAACAAATCCGTTCATCCTGACGTCCTATAGATAAAAAAAGGAGGATTTCAATTGAAAAGGTTGTTATTTTACTTTGTGGTGTTAGCTATTGTACTCACGGGTTGTGATACTAGTGCCGCTAGTAAAGAGGGAGTGGAGGTTGATAAACCGCCTAAAATGTGGGTTGAAATTGCTGGTCAACAATATGAAACGGTACTTGGTGCCTATTGCTGGAAGAAGACGACAACTGCTGAATGTGTGGATGTTGCGGGAGCTGAAATATTACTAAAAGATAAGGAACCAATTGAGATAGAGGCAGGTGAAACCGTGACATTCGGAATGGACTTCGAACCGCTACCGAATGAAGTTCATCTTACACAAACGAGTAATAAGAAAAGTAACGATGTCGCTGTTACGAATTTTACTTTTACAGCACCGGAAGAAGAAGGAGTCTATTATTATGATATTGGTGTTTGGTGGATGGATGAAAGTAACGAAGATGTTTCCAATGGTAATGCAATCTATGCAATTGCCTTAAAGGTGAAGTAGTGTAAAACACTTACCATTCAGCATTTTAATCCAAACTTTTGACCAACTTGATTATTCACGAGATAATAGCTGAAAAGGTGGGAGTTACATGAAATGTGGTGCTAAAAGGTATGTAGTCGAAGCGGAGCTTAATGGAACCAAATGGTTAAAAACGGTTATAGCACGATCACCTGCAGAAGCAAGGAAGAAGTTCCGTTTTTCCTATGGAAGTGACGTCTCAATAATCGCCGTTAAGCAAGTAAAGGGGCAATTAGAATACGTATAATAAATTGGTAGCCTTTATCATCAATAGGCGAGAAGACTCCCACCTCAAGGAATGGGAAATGAGTAGATGGGAGATGAATCGCCATCTCTTGTCCGACTATTCAAGTGCTTACATTCTTCCCTGAAATGACCTATCCACCATGCAAAATATGGTATAATAGGGATATCGTGATACAGGAAAGAGGTGAAGGCAATGCTCATCAAAAAAGCCTATAAATTCCGCATCTACCCAACAAATGAACAGAAAAGACAGATTGCGAAAACCATTGGCTGTTCTCGTTTTGTCTTCAATCATTTTTTAGTAAAATGGAACGACACCTACAAACAAACAGGAAAAGGACTGACGTATAACGCTTGTTCTGCTCAACTACCTCAATTGAAAAAAGAATTAAGCTGGTTAAAAGAAGTAGACAGCATCGCAGTCCAATCTTCCCTCCAAAACCTCTCTGATGCCTTCTCCAGATTCTTTCAAAAGCAAAACAAAGCCCCACGATTTAAGTCCAAAAAGCATCCGGTTCAATCCTACACAACGAAGCAGACCAACGGAAATATCTCCATTGTAGACAACAAAATAAAACTGCCGAAACTTGGTTTTGTTCGCTTTGCCAAAAGCCGTGAAGTACATGGTCGTATCATCAATGCTACGGTAAGACGTAATCCAAGCGGAAAATATTTCATCTCTATACTGGCAGAAACAGACGTACAACCATTAGCAAAAACAGCATCCGCTATCGGAATTGACTTAGGCATCACGGACTTTGCGATACTTTCTGATGGACAAAAGGTGGATAATCATCGGTTCACCGCCAACATGGAAAAAAAGTTAAAACGAGAACAACGCAAACTATCCAGACGTGCTTTGCATGCGAAAAACAACGGAATCAACTTACTCGATGCCAAAAACTATCAAAAACAAAAACGAAAAGTAGCAAGATTGTATGAAAAAGTGCTGAATCAACGTGCCGACTTCCTGAATAAGTTCAGTACAGCCATCATCAAAAACCACGATGTCATCTGTATCGAAGACTTGAACACGAAAGGAATGTTGCGCAATCATAAACTAGCAAAATCTATCGCTGACGTATCATGGTCTAGTTTTGTGACGAAATTACAGTACAAAGCGGATTGGTATGGTAAAACCCTGGTGAAAATAAGTAGGGGCTTCCCATCCAGTCAACGATGCTCTGCTTGTGGACATCACACTGGCAAGAAGTCGCTTGGGGTAAGGGAATGGACTTGTCCAGCTTGTCACATGCATCATGATCGAGATATCAATGCGAGTAAAAATATTCTAGCTGAAGGATTACGAATCGTAGCTTCGGCTTAAACCATATATAAAACCGTAGGGACTACGGGGATAGCTTGGTAAAGAAGAGAAACCGCTGTTAGTTAAGAAATACCACGAACAAGTACGCTCTGTTCCCAAGAATCCCCCACTTCAAACATCCTGCAAGGAGGTTAAGTGGGGGTAGTTCAATTTTGTATTGCACCTACAGTTACGTGAGGTTTTATAATGAATGTACGAACTTTAGAGGGGGATTATAATGGGAAAACAATCATACCTAATAGGGGAATTCTCAAAGCGTACTGGAATTTCGATTAGAACACTACATTATTATGATGAGCTTGGACTGCTTCGACCAGAGAAACATCCGACTTCTGGACATCGCTTATATAAGGATGAAGATGTGGTTACCTTGCAAAAAATTGTAAGTCTAAAGTTCCTAGGGTATAGTTTGGATACAATAGGTGAGATGTTAAATCAGAAGAGTTTTACAGTTAGCCTTAATAGCACCCTAAACCTCCACGTGAAAAAGTTAGAAGAAGAAAAAGAAAATATAGAAAGATCACTAGCCGCGATAAAGAGAACGATTATGATTTTGGAGGAGGAGGGAGAAGTAGAAAGTTCTGTATTACTATCATTAATTAGTAGTATACAAACAGAACCACACCAGAAGGAATGGTTGGAAAAATATCAGTTGGAATCCGTGGCAGAGCTTATAGAAAGTAAGACAGAGGATGAAAAATTAGCGATCGATAAAGAGTATATCAAAGTGTCAAAAGGTCTCAAACGCTTATATGGGAGACCGTTTGAGGATGAGGAAGTAAAAGAGCTTGTTGAATCGTATATGGAAGCAGTTTTCAAATTTTTAGGAGAAGATGTTGTGACAGAATTAGGGGAAATAGATTTAGAGGAAGAAAAGATAATGGAATTAGAGACAATGGTTCCATCTCCTTTTTCAAAAGAAGAAGAGGAATGGCTTGCCAAAGCGATGGAATATTATATGGAAAGATCAACGTAAAAACGTAGAATATAGGAGATAAAAACGATGGAAAAAAATAATGGTTTGAAACCTTTTCTTACACTCATAAAATCGACTAATGTCCCGAAATTAGCTCTCACGATAGGGTTAATTGGGAGCGTCATTACGACGCTAATCGGATTGACAATCCCGATGTTAACGGGTGAATTAGTCGACGGCTTTTCGTTAGAATCCTTGAGCATATGGATTATTATCGCGATTGTTGTGGTGTTTATTTTGCAGGCTGTCGTGGACGGGGTGTCTACCTATTTACTTGCAGCAGTTGGGCAGAGGATTGTTGCTCGGATGCGTGAGATGATGTGGAATAAAATGATTCGTCTCCCGGTTCGCTACTTTGATAAGCAGGCAAGTGGGGAATCGGTGAGTCGGGTAGTGAATGATACTGGTATTGTAAAAGATTTAATTTCCCAGCATTTCCCTCAATTTATTGGGGGCATTATTTCCATTATTGGAGCCGTTACGATTTTACTTATCTTGGATTGGAAAATGACATTAATGATGCTACTGGCCGTGCCAATTACAGCTGCAATCATGATTCCGTTAGGGACTAAAATGGCTAAGGTATCTAAAGGATTACAGGATGAAACGGCTACATTTTCTGGGATGATACAACATACAATTAGTGAAATTCGCTTAATGAAAGCATCGACAGCAGAATCTGTTGAGAAACAAAAAGGCGTAACAGGAATTGGTAAGCTCCTACAATTTGGATTAAGAGAGGCACGCATTTTTGCTTTGATTGGTCCTCTGATGTACACGGTAATGATGCTTGTTATTGTGGTGATTATTGGGTACGGTGGTATTCGCGTAGCAGAGGGATCGATGACAACAGGATCATTAGTAGCATTTTTACTGTATTTATTTCAGATTATTTTTCCGATTACGTCGTTCGCGATGTTTTTCACACAGTTACAAAAGGCAAAAGGGGCGACAGAGAGAATTATTACGATTCTGGATTCGGATGATGAAGCCGGGCAAAAAGGAATTGAAATGGATATAACGAATAAATCAATTGAAGTATCGGATGTTTCCTTTGCCTATGAAGATGGAGAACCCGTTCTTCATCATGTATCATTTCAAGCTAACCCTGGTGAGATGATTGCTTTTGCGGGTCCAAGTGGTGGTGGGAAGTCTACCATGTTTGCTTTGTTAGAGCGTTATTATGAGCCTACTTCAGGTGAAATCAGAGTTGGAAATACATCCATTCACCAATTATCATTAGCGTCATGGCGCAGTCAGATTGGATATGTGTCCCAAGAAAATGCGATGATGGCTGGAACGATTCGAGAAAATTTAACCTATGGGTTACCTGATGCCGACAGCATTCCGGATGAGCGCTTATGGGAAGTGGCGAAAATGGCTTATGCTGACGGATTTATCCAAGAATTCAGTAATGGAATGGACACAGAAGTCGGCGAGCGGGGAGTAAAGCTTTCCGGTGGACAACGGCAGCGGATTAATATAGCACGTGCATTTTTACGAAATCCTAAAATTTTAATGATGGATGAAGCCACTGCAAGCTTGGATAGTCAATCAGAGGGCATTGTTCAAGCGGCATTAACAAGGCTAATGGAAGGGAGAACGACCTTTGTCATTGCCCATCGATTATCCACGATTGTTGATGCAGATAAGATTATTTTTATTGAAAAAGGGACTGTCACTGGAGTTGGTACCCATCAGGAGTTAGTGGAAAACCATGAACTGTATCGAGAGTTTGCCGAACAGCAGCTAACGTAAAAGAAAAGGAGAGCTCTTCTAGCGCTACCCAAGCGTATTGGAGCTCTCCTTTAGTTATATTAAATCAAGATTATTACTAAAAAGAATGACAATTACTAATAGCAGAATGACTAAGCTAACAAACAGGATTGATCGTTTTCGTGACGTTCTCGCTTTCTCTACTTCACTCCACCTAACCGGACGAATTCCACTCAAAGAAAATACAATGATACCTGCCAAAATAACGGAGGTAATATTCCCTACTAGTAATAGAAGTGATCCATAGGCTTCCTTCCACAATCCAGATCCTATGGACATCCCCAAGACAACATTAGGTGGTATAAGAGCTACAGCGACCATGACCCCTACTAATGATCCTGGAAGTCGATTCAAAATGGATAATGCACCAGTAATTCCGGTGACAAAGGCTAATACCATGTCGGCAATGTTCACATGTGTTCTCGTTGCAAATTCATTGCTTTCTAATGGTACTGGGAAAAAGAAGGTAAACCCTATCGATATTGCTATAACAATTGCAACTGCATATAACAAGGTAAAGGAGGCACTCCGCAATAAGGAGAAATCCCCCAGTATAGATGAAAAGGCAATGGAAATTACTGGCCCAAGCATGGGGGCAATCACCATCGCCCCAATAATCACGGCAGGGCTATTTTGGATAAACCCAATCGTGACGACAACGGCTGCAATCATAATCATTAACGTATAATTTAGTGTAATATGGCTTGATTTAGTAATGGTGCCTAGTAATTCCTGTCTGCTGACACGCTGTAATTTTCTCGTGTTTTCCTCGGTTTCCTGCTGTCTCTGTTCTTTTTCCTCCTTTGATAATTGCTTCATATATGTATGAACAGGAAAAAGCAGCACTTCAAATCCTTCCGTAAGCTGTGCTTGTTTTTCCAGGTAATTTAATATTTCTTCGGTATCCTTTGTTCGTACTAGCACACGGATTAATGTACGTTCCGCTGTTTCCTTTGATATCCAATAAGAAACATGGGGATAGTTTTTCAAAGCTTCATCTGTCCGGTCAAAAATTTGTTCTGGGACATATGCCTCAATTAACTGTAATTCCATCGTTAGTTCTCCTATGCGTAATGTTTAGTAGTATCCTTTCCATAAATAGCTTGTATTAGAATCGATTGGGGGGTTTTAGGTTTGTGGTAAAAAATTCTAAATATTATGTTATGATGGTGTGAGCTAACGTGGGGTTCTAATGGAAAGAGCGACACGAATTGGCTATTGTGTGGTCATCGGAATAAAGTTAGTAAACTAGAAAATAGATGGTAGAGAAGAGGAAAAAATATGATTTCAGAGTTAACTAGAGATGCGTTTTATATGTGTAGGGATCTTTTAAATGAAGACGGGCAAATAGAAGCTAAAGCGGTAATAGAAGGGATCAATCCTGGTCGTGTATTTGTGGATGATCGTGATTCTCCTACTACTGGCATTATTTGGTTAGGTAATAATGATGGATTTATTTTTATTGGTAATGAGAAAAATGATAGCTTTAATTCCGAATTAAACCAATTTATTGATTCGGTGATTCGAGTAGAGACAAAGAAGGTTGGCTTGGGCTTTTTTGAAGGAATTGGTAATCATCCGAAGTGGAATGAGACAATTCTAAAGCTGTTTGAACATCGGCAAGTAGGTAGCTGGAAGCAAAGGGTTTATATTTTGGAATCAAAGGACTACAGAAAAATCTATGAGCCTGATATGGAACCAGGGTATGATATGGTGAAAATAGATGAATCTCTCTTTGAAAACAAAGATGGTTCGATTCAAAATATAACGGAAATACAAGATAAAGTGAGTGAAAATTGGGCATCAATAGAGATGTTTTTTCAAGAGGGAATTGGTTATGGCATTGTCCATGAAAATAACATAGTTAGTACATGTCTTTCTGGTTTTGTTGTAGAAAAAACACATAGTATCAATATTGAAACACTAGAAAAGCATCGAGGAAAAAAGATAGCGCAAAAATTAGCTCATGCCTTTGTTCAAGCGTGTTTTAAGAGGGAGTATACACCTTATTGGGATTGTATGGAATCAAATAAGCCTTCTATTGCCATTGCTGAAAATGTAGGATTTAAAAAGTCATTTACTTATCTAGGGTATGATTTTTACTTTTAATTAACCTTATCTAATGGAGAAGACAAAGTAATTAAGTGTTCTATGAAGGAGCGGCGTAATGATATGACGATAACGATAAAAAAATGTACCATGGAAGATTTACATATGCTTCAAGAAATTAGTTATGAAACGTTTAATGGAACATTTAAACATCAAAACACAGCAGAAAATATGAAAGCCTATTTGGAAAAGGCATTTAATTTAAAGCAATTAAAAAAAGAATTATCTACGATTTCCTCTCGATTCTATTTTGTCTATGTAGATGGAAAATTAGCTGGATATTTAAAGGTTAATACAGAGAATGCTCAGTCAGAAGATATGGGTGCTGAGTCACTAGAAATTGAGAGAATTTATATTAAGCAGGATTATCAAAAACATGGTCTTGGTAAATATTTAGTAAACAAAGCAATCGAAATTGCAATGGAACAGAACAAAAAGAAAATTTGGCTAGGTGTTTGGGAGAAAAATGAAAATGCAATTGCATTTTATAAAAAGATGGGGTTTGTTCAAACGGGATCCCACTCCTTTTATATGGGAGATGAAGAACAAATAGACTTCATTATGACCAAAACGCTTATATGATGATTTATAAAAAAAAGTTTATGATGGACTAACTTAGAAAATTATACTACAAGGACTCGACGTAAGGGATTGATTCGAAATGAAACAGGACTTGCTAAAAAAGGGAAAAGATAGAACGGTGAATGCTGAAAATCTGTACAATATTATAAAACAACATGCTATTTCTTATTGGCCAAGATTTGAAATAGTAGCTTTTGCGCTATATGATAAAGACGATGTTTACCTCTATAATCATCCCAAGTTTGATTGCGATAATGAGCCGTATTGTTATGTCGAATGGGATGAACAATTCAGGCGGTGCAGATACACTTATTTTGTATGAAGATTATCCGACAGCGATCGTGAATGTAGAACATTACAGCGATATGGAGCGTATTTATTCGATTGTCGTGCATGAGTTATTGCATGGATTCCAACACCTTCAAGGAGAAAAACGATTCCCTAATGAGTTACTAGGAATGAACTATCCATTACTAAAAGAAAATATAGAATTACGTAATAGAGAAAGGCAGTATCTTTATCATGCGGTGATGGCTACTACGAAGGAAGAACAATATCGTTCATTAACACAATTTATTGCTGCTAGGGAAAGTAGAAGAACGGTGATGGGGCAGTATTTAGATTATGAGCTTTCTATTGAAACAGTAGAGGGTCCTGCTTTTTATGTAGAATCACAGGCTTATCGTCATAAGAGCCATAAGGCATATGCGGATAGTTTAACGACATATCGTAGTAGTTTACTAAATAATAGCGAGTCGTCGAGGATGCTGCGCAAGAGTTGTTATAGCTCTGGATTATTCCTTTGCTCATTGCTTGATGAGCTTGCTCCTGCCTGGAAAGAGACGTTTTTTGCATCAGATAACTTGTTATATGACATGTTAAAGGAACTGGTGGAATGGCAACCTTATCGTATCCATGACTTAGAAATTAGTGACGAGACCATTTCAATTATAGAAAGTATTACAAAAGAAAAAGAAGAAATCTTTCTTCAATTTGAGCAAACAAAGGGGTACCATGTTTATATAAAAGGTGACATGGTTTCCAAAGGGTTCGACCCGATGAATGTGATAGTTAAGGACAATAAACGTTTGCATAAGCGTTTTATTTCGGTTGCGATTAATGACAAGGTTTTTCAAATTAGTCAGCCTGTTATGGTTGATAGTGGTGATACGTTTAGTGCGATAAAACAGCTACACCTAGTGCTAGATGAAAAATCGATTATTCGTGATGGGGTTATCTTTATGGAAGGTGTTGGGGAAGTGAAAGGGAACCTGGTGGAGAAAGATCATATGTATTATATCGTTTTAGAATAGAACGTGCTTCCTATTCGTCTTTGGACATGCTCAGGGGATTCCCTGAGCATGTGAGGACAGCATGAGCTTGCATATGCGCACTTTATACTTTTAACACCATTCTTACTGTCTTTAGGATGTGACCATCAAAATCATCATCAAACTCTTTGACAATCTTAAAACCTTTGGCTTCATAAAAGGTCTTTCCGATTTTATTATCCTTTTCGACATTAATATAAATCTCATTTACACCGTCTAACTCTTTCATCCCCTTTTGTAATAATGCTGAACCTAACCCCTTACCTTGTTGTTCTGGATAAAGATAAATAGCCCCTAACTCCACTTTTCCATCTTCTCTTACTGGAGAAAAGTTAGCAAAACCAACAACTCTGCCTTCTACTTCAGCTACAAAAAGAGTAGAATGTTCTAACCGCTGCTTCATCCTTTCATCATTGTAAGCCGATTTCAAGAAATTTTCTTGTACCTCTGAAGGAATTATTCCTTCGTAAGTAGTGTTCCAAGTTGTTTTTGCCACATCTTGAACTTGTTTTATATCTTCTGGTTGCATTTTACGAATTACATATGCCATTCTTATCAGCCTTTCCGCTTGTGCTTGATTCCAATAATTTTAAATAGTATAACATTTGTTCTGATAAATATGGACATTTTCTGTTAATGTATATGAAAAAAATGAAAAAGAGCATAATGGTGCTCTTTTTCATCTACTAAATAGTATGTTATGGACCCTCTCTAAATTGATTGCTAATTGTAATGCTATTTTATTTTTGTACTCGAGGTGAGGTTGGTTTTCCTTTAGTTAAGAAACGCATGCTTATCATATAGATCTATCTTTTCTTCTAATAGTGTTTCATCATTCATGTCGTACCAGTTTATCATCAAATAAATAGTGTTCAGTTTATTTGGTGAGATGGTTGTTTCTCCAGAGCTTTCGGTAATTCCAGTCGATATTTTTGCTATATTATTATCAAAATTATATTTAAATGTATTACTTTGAAGCAATACTTCTTCACCATCTATTTCAGCAAATAACTGTATCTGGTAAGAATTAGTTAGGAATTCTGAAGTATTCTTCATGGTTAAGATGCCATTTCCTGCTTTTATCTAGTTAGGTGAGATTTCTAGTTGATAAGGATTTACAATCCATTCTCCTTCACCTGTTAAGGAATAGTAATAATGATTAGTTACGACCGGTTCATTACTACAACCGACTAATGTTATGACCAATAACATAATCCCGAATACTTGCTTCATCCTATTGTCCTCACTTCTGCGATCATTGGTTTTTATTGGAAATTTCTATTTCATTATACCATATTGTTCAAGTAGGTGGGGGTTAATTATTCTCTGCCAATCTTCCTAATGGACCATCTTCCCTGATAATATCTTGAATTTCGTAAATAGAAATAGGAAATATTGGGAAACCAAACACATATGGCGTAATGTCGTATAGCTGGAAATAAATGACCAGAGTTTTATCTGCTAAATAGAAATCCTGGTTGGGGCTTATTACGGTAAAATCATCGATTAATTGGATATCGCGTTGCTCAATTTGTGCATGGATGATTTCGGAGAGCCTTGTGATATAATCACTACCTGGTTTAAAGAGGTCTTTTAGTTCAAGCTTTTTCCCAGTTTTTAAATCAAAGGATAGGGATCGTTTAAATGTCATCCCATGTGCCGCTCGATCATGGTAGGTATAATTGGTTAACAAGATACTGAGAATATCGCGTTGGTTGTTTTTGATTTCATATGTCCCAAGCATTTCTACCACCGTTTGTGGGGTATCGCCGGTTTGCAGATTGATTAAGGATTGCGTTTCTTGAATAATGGATTGATTGATAAAGTGTTGTAGATGTAGATTGTTCATTTGTACTACTTGAGGATAATAGACTATTTTTTTCGGACCTGCACTAATTTGTCGCGTTCTTATTTGAACGGGGAAGGAATTAGGCATATATCTCACACCTTTTTGATTAGTGTATTCATAGGTGAGGGCGATGTGATAATAAAGATATGGAGAGAAGTAAGGATAAATCCTTTATCGGAGTGGATGAGCGGAGTAAAATAGAATAAACAGTGGATTTTGGGAGGTGGATTAAGTGAATATTCAGTTGCAGGAAGTTGTTTCCAAGACGATATTGACCGAAGCAAAGGGCTATTTAGATGTTGGATTTACCCATTCATTAAATCCTTATAGTGGCTGTGGTTTTGCGTGTTTATATTGTTATGTTAGAGAAATGCCCATCCAACGATTTAAAGACATTCCATGGGGAGAATGGGTCCATATAAAAAAGAATGCGGCGGAGAATTACCGGAAAGAGATGCAAAAATTGCGTAAAAAGGATACAGCTGTCAATATATTTATGTCATCTGCTACAGACCCATATCAGCCTATAGAGCGGGATGCCCAAATTACACGAGGAATATTGGCAGAGATGATAGAACATCCACCTGACTTCCTACAAATCCAAACACGTGGACCGCTAATTGAACGGGATATGGATTTGCTTTTACAACTTAAAGAAAGATGTGATGTCCTCGTATCGATGACGATTGAAACAGATCGAGAGGATATGAAGCGGATTTTTGCCCCATATGCCCCTGGTGTAACATTGCGCTTAAAGGTATTAAAAAGATTGCATGATGCAGGGATACCAACCCAGGCATCTGTTTCACCAGTGTTACCATTTACTCCAAACTTTGCAAAGGTTTTGAAAGATAGGGTTGATCATGTTTGGATTGATACACTACGTATTGGGGATGGTTCGATGGGGCGACGATCAGCTAGGTTAGGGATGCCGGAATTGTTTGAGAAGCATGGCTTGTCCGAGTGGTATCGTCAGGATATTCATATTGCGGTTGAGAAATATTTTAAGAAATATTTTCCTGATGATAGGGTACGTGTTTCAAAGGATGAAGCTTTTCTGAAGTGAATGTGGCTAATAAAAACACTTATAATGGCTAAGGTTAGCGCGATTATAAGTGTTTTTTAATCATCTATGGGCTTTGTTTTTCTCGTTTAAGATTTCCATTGCACAACACATATCGATATCTTTTCGTATATGCTCTGGAGTCCATGGAATGTAAATATCCGGTTTAATTCCAGGTTCTGCACCAGGCTTCCGTTTATCGAGTAGATTTAATCGAGATGTTGGATACATCAATTGAAATTGGTTGTTCCATGTTATATCAATCAAATTAGAGTAATCATTGAGCCCCATCGTCGGTCTACCGAGTACGGTAATCTTCGGTGACTTCTTACACAGCCAGACAAATACGTCCCCAGCACTTCCACAATAATTATCCGTTAATAGAACGATATGCTCTGGGGATTTCGTTCCGGTTATTTCGTATACTTCCTCGTCCTCAATGGAAACGAATCCTTTCCCCTTATGTTTAACCCAGACTTCTTCTTTCCAGCGGGTTAAACTAGTACGATATTCCTCGTTATCTATCTTCGTAAGCTCCTCATTAATGGATTGAATCATCAAGTCTGCATTTCTATCTGTAATGTTGAATTTCATGAAGTAATCTTGCATATCTATCGTTATGTTATGGTCAGGGAAAAGATATTTTTCTAGAGATTGGTATGCAAGTGTACTTCCGCCATAATTAATTCTAACATCAATAATTAGATTTTTCGTAGCTGTCAGTTCCTGCTCATGCTTGGAAAGGAGTGTTGTCAGTGTATCTGGTTCATTGAAATCGGTTAGTGTCATACATAATGTATCTTCATCTACTTTCGTTATGGTGTGTTGTGGCACATATGCAGGCTTCTCATACGCTTTTAGTTCCATGAACTCTGTAGAGCCATCTAGGTGGATAATTTCGGCTACATCATAGTTTCGGATGATTTTTCGCCAATCCTCACGCTCTGCTTTCGTTTCCATTAATTCACGTTGATGTTTTCTTACTAGCTCCGGAATGGGCGTGTTGTTAAGGGATAGGATTGCATCGCCAGGCTTTAAACGTTTCTCTCCCGATAGTGTAGTGACATACAATTTATCTTGGTATCGCCTAACACGAAATCCATTATCCAATTGCTTTTGTGTTTCGGATTGGATGAGGTTGAAAAAGATATGTGGGTCCTTAAAATCTAGTAAATAGTCTTCCACGATTTTTAGAAAGGAGTGAGGCGTTAGGTTAGCATTTCTTTCTAGTTCCATAATCTTACTTTCAAATTCTTCTGGGTTATCCCAGCCTTTTTTATCAATATAACCAGCATAATCATGATGCATAATATCGACTACTTCACGAAATATTTCCGTATACAATGGTTTGTCCCCCTTGTCCGTGTTGGTTTACAATAATCGTAATATAGTTAGAAAATTATTACAATATGTCGTGGGACGGACTTTTGCCTCAGTCCTGGGGCGGAGGGGGAGTGTTAATCTAATCTTGCCTAAGAAATCAATTTAAATTCAATAATAAAGTACCATCCAACACGAACCATTAATCTATTCAACCCCAGGTAGTGTAGTCATTGGTGATGCTGACCATCCTTTAATCAATGAAAGTACGTCAATAATTGGGATGCTGAATCCAATGGTTCCAACTTCGGAGGCAGCTGAGTTAATGCCGATGACTTCTCCGGTTTTACTTAATAGGAGGGGACCACCGCTATTTCCGGGAGCGATGGGGGCGGAGATTTGGTAGGCATCGGAGTACGTATATGGTGGGAGCTCAAAGTCTCGTCCAACCCCACTGATGATGCCGGTTGTTACGGTGTTGTCTAAGCCAAGGGGATTGCCAAGTGCTAGTACATCCTCACCGACTTCTGCCTTTTCCATTCGTATGGATAAGGGCTCAAGACCTTGTAACCCTTCGACTCTTACTAGGGCGATATCGATATCACTACTAATGCCGATGACAGTTCCAGTAAATTGTTGTTCATCGGAAGTAACGATCGTCACCTCCTGTACACCATGAACAACATGGGCGTTGGTGATCACGTCGCCCATGTCGTTATATAAGAACCCAGAACCGATGGAGCCATCGGCGAGTTCAATTTTTACTACTTTCGTTTGTGCTTCTTGAATAATATCCTTTAATGCGGTTTCACCTGCTGTGTCTTCTTCAACCGAAGCATTATTATCTAAGAGAATGCTAGACGGTTGGTCAAGCTGACCAGGTATGGTGCCCTTGATCATGAAAAAACCGGTGATTCCAATTCCTAAAACGACAGCGGTTAGGACTAGACTAATAATCCATTGTTTATTCATTTGCTCCACTTCCCTTCCTTACAAATCGAAGTACCAGGTAATATTAGTGATTTCAATATAAGCCTCTTGGTTCACATCCTCCAGGACACCTTCGAATATTCCTTCATCACCTGGGTTTAATTCATACGGCTCAACAAATAATACGTCTTCAAAGAGAAAGTTCCCTTCTTCATCAAAGATAGCTAAATAAACGGTTAACGAATAGATTGGAACGGTGGCTGTACTATTAAGGGTACCGGAAATGGTGATGTCACCATTCTCTTCAAGCACGGCATCGAAGTAGGTAACTTCTACAGCTGCGGTACGATTGTGCAGGTCGTCTTGTACCGCCTGTTCTTCAAAGGCAGTGATTGCCTGTTCTATTTCATCTTTAAAGGCTAATAATTGCTCGTTATTGGAGCTATAATTTAATCCTTTATTCAACATAGCGAGTGCCTCTTCGAAATATCCATCCGTATAAAGCGTACTGGCCTCCTCGAAGGCAATTTGAACGATTTTATCCATAATCTCTGTTTTTACAGCTTCCGCTTCGGTATTGGATAATCCCTCTAGTGTATGGAGTTTATTGGCTAGCTCATCGATGTTCGTTATGGTAGGGAGCTCCAATTTTATTTTTTCAATCGTGATAGTTTCCTCTTCTGCCGTTATAAGGACTTCAAAGGAAGTGAAAAGCGGACTATTTTCGGCTGCAAGTTGATTGGTTAATGTCGTCAGCTCTTGTTCAGCCTGATCAAACTGTTGATTCGCTGACAGTGTCAAGGCAGCATCAAGCTGATCGGCAAATGTTTGGGCACGATTAACTTCGTCTAGGTTTTGTTGTAATACGTCATAATCTGGTCTGATTTCGATTGCATCTTCTAGCAGTTTAGTGGCTTCTGTAAAATTTCCTTCTAAGGCATTTGCCTCTGCCGTTTGTTGTAATTCTAGTACCTGATCATTTTTCCTTTGCTCTGATAAATAAGTGAAGATAAGGAAAACAGAAACCAATACGAGACTTATAAGGGGGATAACGTAAGGGAATAGCGAATGAGTGGTTAATGTTTTTTTACCATTTGTTTCAACCTGGGGTGGGCTAGTTTCATGAGAGTGTATCGAAGTATTCGGTGTTTCCGGTGACTGGATTTGTTCTGTAATTTGATTATCTTGGTCAACCTTTGCCCCACAATTTATACAAAAAGTAGATTCGTCCACTAATTTATCGCCGCATTGATGACAAAACATGTGACTTCCTCCTAACTGGTTACAGTAATAGCAATTATCCTATCCTATTAGAAATTCCCGGAGAAGGTGCTTGGGTTGCTTGGTTTTTTATTTGCATGATACGTAAATTATGCTTGTGGGATGTACCTTGTTTGATGGGAAAAGTATCGTTTGTTTGTTATGATAGATGTAATTGTTTTATAGATTTTTTTAGCAGACAGACCTTAAATACTCTACATAGACGAATACATTTGGTATCATAATACATATTCGTTAGGTATGGAGGACAAACATGGAGGATTTTATTACGAATTGGGTTGCAGATTTTGACTTGGAACCTGCGACTGCAAAATATCTTACTATTACTCTTAAGGTTTTAGCTATCGCTTTAATCTGTATCATTGCAAATTTTATTACGAAGAAGATTGTTGTAAGGATCATTACACGAGTCATTAGAAACAATAAATATACATGGGATAATGTGTTTATCGAACGCAAAGTCTTTCACAGACTATCACATATTGTACCGGCAATTATCATTTATCAATTTGCGTCGAGTTTTCCAAACTATGAAATATTGATTCAAAAGGCGTCTAACACATATATTATTCTTATTATGTTATTAGTAATAAATAGTACATTACATGCAATTAATGATATTTATCGTACTTTTGAAGTCTCTAAAACGCGACCGATTAAAGGATATATTCAAGTAGCCAATATTATTTTCGTCATCATTGGGTCTATATTAATCATTGCCAATTTAATTGGAGAAAGCCCGCTTGTTTTATTAGGTGGTATTGGTGCGTTATCAGCGGTTATTATGTTAGTATTCCAGGATTCCATTTTAGGGCTTGTTGCTGGGGTTCAGCTGACTACAAATGATATGGTCCGAGTTGGGGACTGGATTGAAATGCCGAAGTATGATGCAGATGGTGATGTAATTGATATTACGTTAAATACGGTAAAGGTACAAAACTGGGATAAAACGATTTCGATGATCCCTGCTTATGCGTTAGTTTCGAATTCCTTTAAAAACTGGAGAGGAATGCAGGATGCAGGGGGAAGAAGGATTAAGCGTTCACTATATTTGGATACGACAAGTATTGGGTTCTGCTCTCCAGAGATGATAGAGCGATTAAAACAGATTCAGATTGTTTCTGATTATATAACGGAGCGCGAAGCAGAAATTGAAGAATACAATCGCAAACATAAGGTTAGTCGAGAAAATCCGGTGAATGGAAGAGCAATGACAAACATCGGTGTGTTCCGTGCTTATGTTGAAAATTATTTAAAACGCCATCCTGGAATTCGTCAGGATATGACCTTAATGGTAAGGCAATTAGATCCGACAGAAAATGGGCTGCCACTGGAGATCTATGCGTTTACGAATACGACAGAATGGGCGGCTTATGAATCGATTCAATCCGATATCTTTGACCACCTATTCGCTATAGCGAAAGAATTCGGATTACGCTTATTCCAGAATCCAACAGGGAATGATATAAAATACGTCCGAGCAATGGAGACTGAAGAAGTGCACACTAGAGCTCCTGGACAAGAATAGAGATGGATAGTGGGAGCAGCACGTCAGAAAAATAGCGATTCTGAGGTGCTGCTCCTTTTTATTTTCAAGGTTATTTGCATATGCGAGTCCTAGTCCAGCTAGTCAATCTCAGAATAGCCGACGGGAAGCTTTACAATACTTTCCTGTCCTATTTACGACGAAATAATGTGTTCCTATTTCGGTTCAGAAATCTTTCATTATATTCAAAATCATACTATGATAAGGACAGAAGGAAGGGGAAATATGATACGTTTTATTCGTTGGTCATTTTATATGCTAGGATTGTTAATTTTTAGTTATGGAATTACCATTGCTTTGAAAATGCAATATCTAGGAATTCATCCATGGGATGTGTTAAATGTAGCACTCTTTGATAAATTTGGCTTGTCTATCGGTTCCTGGGCGATTATTATTTCGGTATTATTAATTATTGTCGCGTTAATCTTGGATAAGAGTTATGTGAAATTAGGTACCTTTTTAAATGGAATTCTCGTAGGTGTATTTGTTGATATGTTTTTATGGATTGATTTCCTACCAAATGCAACACATACATGGACAGATTATCTCGTAATGGTTGTGGCGATCATTACGATGGGCTTCGGTGGCGGACTATACAATTCAGCTGAAGTAGGGGCAGGACCGCGGGATGGATTTATGTTATCGATTTCCGATAAACTGGGTAAGTCCATTGGAACCATCCGCATCCTAGTGGAGACACTTGTATTGGTGATTGGTTTCCTTTTAGGAGGACCTGTATTTATCTTTACGTTTATTTTTACCTTTGTTCAAAGTCCTGTATTTGCTTTTACGTTTAAAAAGTTTAAAGCATTCCTAGGGATGATAGACCAAAGGTACCAACAAAAGCATATTTCGAAATCTAGTGCATAAAGAAGGACAGGTACCCTGAAAATGGGAGCACCTGTCCTTTTTTATAATTGTTCTGGTGGGAGCGGGCTAGCGAAATAGTAGCCTTGTCCTATAGCATTAAAATCCTTTAAAACTTGGTATTCTTCCTCGGTTTCAATACCTTCAATGACAACTGGTCTGTCGATGGACTGGATTATCGCCTTTAATACGCGCATCTTTCTTGTATTATGAATATCGACAAGTGTTTTATCAATCTTCAGTGTTTCAAAATCGAGACTAGTAATAAGGTGTAAGGATGAATAGCCTGTTCCGAAATCATCAATTGCGATTTTTAAACCTAGTGCCTGTAATTCGTTTACTATAGAGGTTGAGTCCTCTATGTCCATCATGACACTTTCGGTTATTTCTAGCTTAAGATATTTAGGGTCAATGCTTTCTTCCATTAATATTTGATAGATTCTTTTCGTAAAGCTTGGCTCGACTAATTGTCTAGCAGATACATTGACAGAAACAGGGACATGAAGATAAGGATGATCCTTCCACCTGCCAATTTGCCGACAAGCCTCCCGAAGAATCCACTCGCCGATAGGGACTATTAGGCCAGTCTTTTCGGCAATTGGAATAAATTCAGCTGGAGAGACTTGTTCATCTTCTAGATTCCATCTAAGCAATGCCTCTAATCCAACTAGCTTTCTAGTGCTTAATTCAATTTGTGGTTGATAATACAGTGTTAGCTCATCATTTTCGATCGATTTTCTTAAGGCGTTTTCTAAATAAAGTCGTCTCTTCACCTTTTCATTTAACTGGTCATTGTAAAATTGATAGTTATTTTTTCCTTTTTGTTTGGCTAAGTACATTGCTAAATCTGCTTGTTTGATTAATGTTTCTACTTCGATGGAACAGTTGTGAAGGATACTAATGCCGATAGAGAGCGTTATGATTAAGTCGTTCCCTGCTAAGTCAACTGGTTGATTCATGACGTCGAGTATTCTTTCTGCTACTTGCTCCGCTTCCGCTTTTGTCACATTTTCTAATGTAATGATAAATTCATCTCCGCCAATTCTAGCTATTTGATCCTGTTCTCTAACACTGTTTTGTAGCTTTTTGGCGACATGCTTAAGGAACGTATCGCCCATATGATGGCCTAATAAGTCGTTAATATCTTTAAAATCATCAAAATCGATTACTAGAATGGCTAATGAATTCGGGTATTCTTCAGAGCGGTTAATTACTTCTGACAAGTGCTGATTAAACCATCTACGATTTGGGAGTCCAGTCAATTGGTCGGTATAGGCTAGATGCTTGATTTGCTGTAGAGCTTGCTTTTCTTTTGTAAGATCCTTTGAAATACCAAATATACCAGTAATCTCACCTTCAATCGTAATCGGAATGGTAGTAATGTTAACGGGAATGCTACTACCATTTCTCGCCTTCACATTTACTTCAAATGCTTGTGGCTTACCTGAAATGGTTTTCTTAAAGTTATCTATTGCAACATCTAAATGTGCTGTATCAACTACTTCTTGGTAGGACATTTGAAGTAGGTCTTCTTTTGTATAGCCTATTAACTTCCCACCAGAAGTATTTATATCTTGGAAAATGCCATCCGCATTTAATAAAAATACAGGGTCTGGATTATTATCAAACAAAGAGGAATAACGTTGTTGTTTATCCTCCAGTTCTCGTCTTACTTTTTTTTGTTCTGTAATATCTCGGACGATTAATTGAATCGCTGGTTTATGCTCAAACACAATCGGATAACTCTTTATTTCAGCATCAATTAATGAACCATCCAGTGCGACGAATTTCATTTCGATAAAGTCTACCTGCTTTTGATCGGGTAAATTTTTTACATGTTGCTTTGCAATTCGCTGGTAATCGGGATGAATGAAATCCTTCAGTGGTTTACCTATGATTTCGTTTTTATTTGATGCTCGTAAGCATTTGATACAAATATCATTCGCGAATAGTATTCGTTTTCCATCATGGACAAGTAAGGGCTCAGGGGAAAATTCAACTAAATCGCGGTAACGCATTTCACTATGCTTATTTTGATTGATTAGCTGTTTCTGTTTTTGTAAGGAACGATAATCAAACCAGGCGATGCACAAGGTAACGATAATAATCATAGAAGATGTACTCGATAAAATGATACCTAAAGTAAACGTGTCAATATCTGTAGGGCCTCTTTCATTATGAACATGAGGGAGAATTTCGATTGCTCCTATCCCAACATATTGTAGGGCAGATATCGTAATCCCTAATAGGATTGCATTGCCTCCTGCCCGTGTAAAACTATGAGCGGTCCGATGTCTTATTTGCTTGAACATCATAACCGTTAAGATGGCAAATACGAAAGCCAAGACAATCGTTAATCCAAATGATAACGAGCTAAATTGAATAATAAGTGGTTCATTCATCGCGAGTATTGCGGAATAATGTAATAGAAAAATGCCGGAAGCCATAATAAACACACTTAGGCAAGCTTTTGCCTTTGTCAGTTGCGAAACATAAAGTGTTAGAAAAGCAGCAAACGATGACATTAGGGCAAATAGAAAGGACACGATTAATATTTCTAAATTATAGTTTAGTGGAAATGAAATGTGATGGGCGATGATGACAATAAAATGAAAAGAAAAAAGACCAGTTGCCATCACAAATGCTCCTGCTATGATCCAAAATATTTTGTGTGAACGAAGTCCATCAAAGATTCTTTCTACTAAAATGAATGAGGTGTAGATAGATAGAATAAAGATAATCACTGAAAAAGTGGTTAAGATAGGGCTATAAGATGAATGCATCATGTTGCTGTCACTCCTAAATATACATGTTCCTTTATTGTTAGTATTTCCAACATAGTACCACTTAATCTTATAGCAGACTATCTTAAAATGAAATGGAATAACAAGGGGTATTTGGTTATTAATGGAATAGGAAGAAAGAAGTGGAACGTTTTGTTAGAGCGTCCCACTTCTTTTCTATCTTTTTCGAAACGTCATTTTCCAGAGAACGATGGTTAGAATTGCTACTAATGCTAGGTAGATATAGACCCCAATCGTTATGAGAGAAACGAGGAAATGAATCAGTGCCAAGACCCCAACTAGAAGCATTAATACGATGACAATCCCGGCAGTAGCACCGCCCTGCTGTGCAGATTCAAAAGGCCGCGTAAATGGAAACTTTCCAGTATTAAATAATTTATAGGAAAGGAGTACTTGTAAAATCGCCGTGAAAAGGATAACGAGAATATCTGGTATAATACGGATTGAAAAAATCCAACCATACACGACTGATAATATAAGAAAAACCGGTAAATATAGTTTTACGAGAAAGGCTTTTAAGGTCGCACTGTACACACTAGATTCACTATGTATTGGTGTTGTTTGGAAAATCCATGCACCTTTATACTTACTCGAAAATTGCAGCATATAGACGACGGTACCGATAATAATGTTAGCGAAATAAAGTGTTAAATAGGCTTTGCTATTTCCCCAGTCGACCGAATCCATTAAACTGATATTATTGTATAGAAAGATAAAAGGAAAAACTAATGCCATCCCTAAGGAAGGATATACTTTTAATTTAAAATCTCTCTCCCGACTAATCATGATGGAGGCAAATCGATAAAAGGTACGTTCTTCTTTGCTGAAGCAAATTAGCCTTTCAAACAGTCTGTCGAGACGCCATGTTTGCTTTTTCTTCTTACCGGATTCCTCCATTAATTTCTGTAGATTCTTCTCAAATGAAGGCATTAATCCGTAATATAGCATAATAGACAGTAATGGAACAAGGATAGCCATTGCTGATAGTAGGATAATTTCTGGCGTATAATTTTGATTTAAGAGAAGCTCAAATGGTGCACTGAACCATAATGGTGGCATCAATACGTGCCACCAGCTAAAGGCATAGGTGACATTCATATCCATGAAGTCAAATACACGAATGATAACTTGATAGCCAATAACAATACCGACCGCGAGGAAAATTTGTACATAGTTAATAATATCCTTTAACTTTTCCCCATCAAAAAAACGCAAGATCAGAATGTAGGCTAATGCTGTTAAGGCCATAATGAACAAATCTAGTAAAATAATCTCTAGAATAAAAATGAGAAAATACCAGATACCATGTACAAAGAGCATAACGATGGCTGGTATGCCGATAAAGGCACCGGTCAGTATAGCTAGATAAATGGCAATATGTACTAGCTTAGCGGCATTGATGGTCCTTGTGTTGATTGGTTTCGAATTCAATATGACCTTATCCCGAACATCTAATAGTACGGAGGAATAGTCGGAAATCATGGAAGTCATTAGAATAAACATCGCAATGGCGAGCATGATGCTCGACTGAAGCATATAGCTATTCCCTATAAAAAGAAACGGGATAAGCAGAATACCATATAAGGCATATATCCAGAGGGACTTTAAAAACTGATTCCCTTCCTTTTTCTTCATATCATTCAATAGTGTTGGAACACGTCTAGAATCCATGGTGAGCTTGATTTCTACGATTTTTCGCATGATGGGGTAATCAATATCAAGCTTCGTAAAGACAAATTGGAAGCGATCAAGTAGCTTTAAGGTGCGAAAGTTACTCATGATGACCATCCTCTGTCACGATGGATACAATGTTCTCCGCTGTTACTTTATGTACATCAAATCCTGTTAGCTGATTGAATATCCCCTCTAGTGAGCCTTCTTGGCTTTGCGCTTTTAACTCATCAAAGGAGCCGTCGGCAGCAATTTTGCCATTGACTAGTAAGACAATTCGGTTACTGATTTTCTCTACCACATCCATGATATGGGAGGAGTAGAAGATGGTTTTTCCTTGGTTAGCTAAGGCTTCTAGCATATCCTTAATGATCATAACACTGTTGGCATCGAGTCCACTCAGTGGCTCATCAAGGAAAATAATATCGGGATTATGTAATAGACTGGAGATGATTAATACCTTTTGCCGCATTCCTTTGGAAAAGGAGGAGATTCTAGCATGAAAGACTTCTTCCATATCGAATTGTTGCAGTAATCGTAACGCTCTATCCTCTGCCTTTTGTCGTTCTAATCCGTAGAGCTCTCCGATGAAGGTTAGGTATTCGGCTGCAGTTAACGTATCATAAATCTCTGCATTTTCTGGGACATAGCCGATTTTTTGTTTATAAGTGTCATTACTTGAAGCAATATTTTTACCTAGTATTTCTACTGTTCCACTATATCCTTCTACTAGGCCAAGGATAATTTTCAATGTCGTGCTTTTCCCAGCACCATTGGGCCCGATATAGCCAATTATTTGTCCCCGATAGACATCTAGATTGATGCCGTTTAACACAGTTTTTCCTGAATAACTCATCGTTAAGTCGTTTAGTGATAATACTTTCTCATTCATCCCGAAAATCCTTTCTATTAATCTGGTTACTTTTACCATATCAATGTGGGGAAAGGAATGCAATAGGAGAAAAAAGCTCCCTACTTTTGTAGAGAGCATGATTACAGATTAAAATTCCTCATACACAGCTGGGTCTTGTCCTTTAAGGCGACCATCAGGACGGGTGAGGCTAGCGATGGTTTGCATATCATCCGCATCTAAGCTGAAATCAAAGATGGAGATGTTTTCGAGCTGACGAGTAGGAGTAGCTGATTTAGGAATTGCGACAGCTCCTAATTGATAATGCCAGCGGAGGACGACTTGGGAAACGGTTTTGTTGTGTTTTTCTGCGACTTTCTTCAACGTTTCGTGTTCAAATACATCATTAGCACGAGCTAAAGGACTCCAGGATTCGGTCACCACACCATGTTCCTCATGCCATTTGCGTTGATCTTCTTGGTTAAAGAATGGATGAAGTTCAATTTGGTTAATTGCTGGTAATACACCAGTCTCTTTTTCAAGCTTCGTTAGGTGCTCAGGTAAGAAGTTACATACGCCAATAGTACGGATTAAGCCCCATTTTTTTGCATCGATTAATGCTTGCCAAGCTTCCACATATAATTCACGATTCGGGTTTGGCCAGTGAATCAAGTAAATATCATAGTAATCTAGATTGGCGCGATAGAGGGATTCCTGTACAGTTGTCACCGCATCCTTATAATTATGATATCTTCCAGGAAGCTTTGATGTAATCTGTAGTTGTTCGCGAGGGACTGAGGTTCTACGTATTGCCTCCCCAACAGTTCCTTCATTTTCATAATTATAAGCAGAGTCAAGCAGGCGGTAGCCGTGATTGATCGCACTTTCAATTGCTGCTACGCCTTCATTTCCTTTCAGTTTATATGTACCAAAACCAACAGCAGGAATGCGATTACCATCATTTAATGTGATTTCTGGAATCATTGCGTTTGTCATGAATATCACTCCTATGTAGTTATTATTAAAGCTATAGTGAAAGCTTATCATAGGAAAAGGAATTAATCGATTCTGTTGCTTGAATTTATAGGAAACGTCATAGCAGAATAGGGGAATGAATGAGAAATCCAGCCGATAGGAAAAGCAGCTATTTCATTTGAATAAGCTGCTTCTCGTCATGCCTACTTTGGACTAAGTTCAGCAATTCCAAATGCTAAACGATCTCGTAAAATGCTAATCACATCCTTTTTTTGATGCTCTTCACATTCAACGATAAGTATTACTTCAGAATTTTTTCCTCTTAATTGCCTTTGTTTCTTTTTTATCACTTTTTTCATCAATAAATCGTAACCAAACCCGATAGCCATCCCGATACCAGCTCCGATTAATCCCCAGATGATCGGGCCCCATTCCCAGGCAAATCCTTTCGCTGCTGCAAAGGTTGAAGTGAGAAATGCCAATATCATTCCTTTCGATATCATGGAGACACCATCAGATTGGTGAAGATTATCGAACAGCTTTCTTTCTTCTGTACGATTCTTTAATGGTAATGCCAATATATTGGTAATACCTTGTTCCTCCAATTCAGCTATAGCTAATTCGAGATAGGTTGAATGTTCGAATGTAGCAAATATTTGCATGTTATTCACCTTACCTGTATTAGTTAATTTAAATGTATAATCCTGATAATGACTTTTTAAAAACTTTCTTTGTTCATCTTCAAACAGTTTATTATTCTCAACCGTACTCGTATAAGAATCATAAATAGAAAAAAAGTAAAAAGAAGGAATATATAAAAACCACTGGGCATCTAATACAGCATTTGATTTACTCAGATCCCCGTTTACCAAGTAGATGACTGCCTCAAGAAAATGCGAATTATACACAAAAATAGCGGTCCATATAAGGGTAAAGCTAGCAAGGATAATCCGATGAACATAAATCTGACCGACACTTGGGATAGCTATAGCCCATAAGGTAGCTAATATGGGGCTTCGTTTATCCAAGTAATTAATCTCATAGTTACCTATAGTGAATGAATTAAACCGACTATCCTCTTTTTTTGCTAGTAAATAAATGTTGTTTATGTCGACAGTAGTACGATAACTATCCCAAATTGCAAAAAGGTAAACAGGAAGATACATTAGAATCATTCTCAAATCTAGGACTTCCTTGGCTAATTCAAATTGACCTGTAAAGGAATAGACAATGGCTAAGTTTAAACTAGATACTTGGTTGATGAAAATTTCCCAAAAAAATAAAGCAAATCCTCTAAAGTATTTATTTAAAAGAAAGTGGCCAAATCCTGGGAAGGCGGCAGACCACATGGCAATAGTCCATGGGTTTCGTGAATGTAATTGGGTTGTCCCAAAAATACTAACATGCGCCTTGTAGCGTCTTGCCTTGTTTGTATTTTGGTGGTTCTCCATTTTCTTCCTCCAATAAAGCTATATTAACGTTATTATTACCCATTGGAATTATTTAACTACAACTTCTGAAACTTATTTAGGAGGAAAAGAATAATTGGAGGAGTGGGGTTGGAATATAGATAATGGAAGTATTTACGATTTGTCAGTAACTTTTTTGTGGGTGGTTAAGAAATTACTGAGTTGCACAAGAATGCTCCGATAAAGGCAAAAAGGAGCCTGAATTAATTCAGTACTCCTTATAATGTAGCTCGACTTCGTTTGCAATTAAATCCAAAATCCCATTTTCTTCGCTTCATATGTTAGCTCATCACGGAACTTTGGATGGGCAATGTCGATTAAAGCTTTTGTGCGGGCGAAAATGGATTTACCTTGTAGTTGCGCAATTCCATATTCCGTTACGATATAGTCGACATCATTTTTGGATGTGGTCACAACCGAAGCCGGGCTTATTATTGGTTTAATCCGAGAAATGGTGTCATTTTTGGCAGTTGAATAAAGACAGATAAATCCTTTTCCGTTCTTAGCAAAACGGACACCAGAGCCAAAATCAGTTTGTCCACCTGTGGAGCTATAGTATTTGCCAGCGACTGTCTCTGAAGCGCATTGGCCATAAAAATCAATCTCCGTCGTAGCGTTTATCGCTACCATATTATCCTCTTCGGCTATGACTCGCGGGTCATTCACTTGATTGACAGGTAACATTTCGATTTGCTCATTATTATCCATAAAGTCATAAAGTCGTTGGGTCCCAAAAGCAAAGGTGGCGATTATTTTTTCAGGGTGGGTATGTTTCTTCGTACCAGTAATGACACCGTTTGTCACAAGGTCATACACACCATCGGTCAGCATTTCAGTATGAATTCCTAAATCACGATGGTCTTTTAACAGACTTACTACAGCATTTGGAATCCCACCGATTCCAACTTGAAGTGTGGAACCATTCTCAATTCGCTCTGCAACATATTCCGCTATTTGTTGGTCAATATCACGGATTGGCGCGTTCGGTAGTTCATGTAGTGATTGATCATATTGGACAAATCCAGCTATTTGAGAGATGTGGATTCTATTTTTGCCATGTGTTTTTGGGACATGGTTATTTACTTGTAGAACAAATGGCGCTTTCCCAATAAAGTGTGTTGTATAATCACCTGACGTACCTAATGAAAAATAGCCTTCATCGTCCATTGGAGAGGCTTGACTTACGACCAATGGGTTGGGACAGCGTTTTTCTAGTAGGCGTGGCATTTGGTGAAAATGATTAGGAATTAAGTCACATGTTCCATTTAAAAAGGATTTTCTAGCATATTTACTTAGAAAATAGGATACATAACGGATATTCGGATATTCTCCTTGAATATATCGGCAATCCTTCAATTCTAGCATTTGGTGAATGGTGAGGTTAGTAAAGGCCTCTGGATGCTCATCAATCAAGTTAAGAATATAATCGGGTTCTCCATTTGCCATAGAGACGATGATATGTTGATAGTTTGTTAGAATTGATAAAATTTCTGATTGAGTATTGGCTAATGCTATTTTTTCGTGAGGAAGCATGGTAGGTTCCATCCCTTCTTGATGTGTGAACAGTAGTAGTTTACTAATAGGAATTATAACAACAGGGTAAACAGCGAGTCAATCAATATTAAAGCGTTTCCAAATAGAGGTATCTAATTATTATCGAAATAAGAAAATTGATTTTTAATAATTTTAATAAATTATTATTGTAATAATGGTAAAATATTGTATAGGAAATCTTTTACTTTATTGGGGGGGGTCGATGTGAATGTGGTAACCCGGGTCAGTGAAATTGTACTGGGGTTGATTTTTCTTGGAGCGGGTTTGAATGGTTACTTTGTATTAATTGGATTAGAACCATTTGCTCCAACAAGTCCTGCAGCTATGGAGTTTCTAGGTGATGGGTATCTCTTAGCCATGGAAAAAGGTGTTGAGATTATTGCTGGCATATTACTTCTAATTCGCCGCTTTGTGCCACTAGCAATCGTTGTATTGGCGGGCATTATTGTCAATATTTTGGCATTTCATATTTTCGTCGACTCAGAGTTATTATTCTTGGCAGTGTTAGTTGTTCTATTAGAAGGTTTATTAATGTGGCAATACCGTCATAGTTTTAAAGGTTTAATAGAAAGTAGACCTGAGGGAATGTAGGGCGAATAGTTGCGATAAGGAGGTAGTGTATGAAAGAGAAGAAGCTTATTAAATACGCCTGTATCTTCGTTGTTTCAGCGCTTTTCATTAGCTTGTTCCTGAACATTTATTTGCTAACTAAAGTAAATGAGTTAGGAAATAAGATAGGTCTGGTAAAGTCGGACCAGCGATATATGTCGAGTGAGATAGAAAATCAGACCAGTGAGATAATGAGTTTATTAGAGGACATTCAACAACAACAAAGCTGGCTTGGGAATGTCGATACAGAGGTTATTTTCACTAGTGCTGGTAATGGTGAATTACGGTTTACCTGGCTTGTAAAAGAGTTGGCGGATGAATCTGATGTGAGGTTTCATTATGCACTTAAAGAGGATGACCAATTCACGAGTATTCCGGCAACCGAAAGAGAACAAGGGCTATATGAGGCTACTATTCCACTTGAAGAAGGTATGGGTCCCATTTGGCAACCTACTGAAATATATGGTGTAACAAGTCATGTAGAGGAATTGGACGATGTTCCTTCTAATGAAACCACAGATAATCTATACGAAAGCACACAATTTCAATATTATATTTCCGTAGCAAATGTGGATGGTTTATACAAGAGTGGTGATATTCAAACTGGATACTTATATGATTTCTTAACCGAATTGTATGGCTATGTGGAAACAGGTGTTTATTTAGAGGATAAAGTGTTTCGAGTGTATTTACACCATTATGTAGCAGAAGGCTTGGACAATGATATTGAAAACGTATCACTCCTAAAATACCAACAAGGAAAGCTTATTGGTGAGGAAGAGTTGGATAGGGTTGACGAAGGACCGAGCAATAGCTCTTTTGAAAAAAATAATATCGATATTTATGACGATATGAGGCTTGTGTTAAAGGTAGCTTACCCAAATGGAGAAACGTTTGAGAGAGAGATCATAAACGAAGAATAAAGGGGATTTAAAACATGGTAGCACCGAAGCATATTGTATCAGCGGCGGCAATTGTGCTGAATGATAAACAGGAAATCTTATTGATTAAAGGGCCACGAAGAGGATGGGAAATGCCAGGAGGTCAAGTAGAAGAGGGGGAATCGATAAAGGCGGCCGCAATCCGTGAGACAAAAGAGGAATCTGGTATTGATATAGAAATTATCAAGTTCTGCGGAATTTTTCAAAATGTAGAACGATCTATCTGTAATACGTTGTTTTTAGGAAGGCCTATTGGAGGGGTGCCGACGACTAGTCCGGAAAGTTTGGAGGTTGGTTTCTTTCCGATTGAAGAGGCGCTTGAGATGGTGACGGTTTTAAACTTTAGACAGCGAATTGAATATTGCTTGGACGAAACCATGCAGCCGTTTTATGTGGATTTTTAATCGGGATGAAAACAAGCTTACTGTGTGGAGTGCTATTTTCTAATCTGGTAAAAAAGGGTTACCACAAAATGGAATTTGACTTCGGGTTTGTAACGACTATGAAAACAAGTTAGGTGAGACAATGAAACAAATGGAATTAGGCTCTTGGATTATTGAGGTAGACGTAATGAAAACAAAAGAATTTTATGATCATTTTCATCTGATCACGGAGGACTGTGACTGCGAGGGCTGTACGAATTTTGTTTTAGCATGTGAAACATTCCCACATGAGATAAAGGCTTTATTTCACTCACTTGGAATTGATCCGCGCAAAGAAGGGGAAATATCGCATTACATAGCCAATCAGGATGGAACACATGTCTATGGTATCTTTTATCATATTGTTGGTCGAATCATCGATGGTCCAGAAAATTGGCCATCGAATGTAATAAGTAGTGAGGTGCTAACTCCATATTCTATCGAACAGTGTGAGGCTGACGTATGGTTTACGGAGGATTTGGCGTTAGTACCTGAGGGGTTCCCTGAGTCAATTATTCAGCTTGAGATAAAGATGAATGTTCCATGGTTATTAAAGTAGAGGCAACTACACTTTGATATGGTGAAGATTTTTTGCACGTGATTTTGTGAATTCAAGAACAAAGATATTGAACATATACAAAGGGAGGATAAGGGATGGAAACAAGTGAAAAGGCAATGTTAATACAAAATAGCGAGCATCATTTTCAATTATTATTCGAAATCATTGAATCGGTACCTAGTAGAAAAAGGAGTATTTCAATTGAAACGAGCGAAAGAGATAAGAATTTTCGTGATGTGATTATGCATCTGTATGAATGGCATGCCATGCTAGAGCGGTGGTATCGAGAAGGGATGGATGGTGATACTCCTTCGATGCCAGCACCAGGGTTTAAATGGAGAACACTCAAGCAGCTTAATATGCGTATATGGGAAAACTATCAAGAGGTTACATTAAATCAAGCTATCAAAAAGTTGAAACTAAGCCATGAGAGAGTAATGAAGCTTATTAAAGCCCATACCAACGAAGAAATTATGACGAAAAAATATTATAAGTGGACGAAAACAAGTAATCTATACAGCTATTTTGCGGCAAACACAACGAATCATTATGTTTGGGCTATAAAGAAGTGTGAAGCTATAGCGGATTCTATACGGGAAGCGGAGGGGAAGGTTGGGTAGGAAGGATTGTCTTAGGAAAAGGTTTCAGAGCAATAGATTTGATTGTTGGATAGGTCATACGATCTAATGGAATTCTTACATGTCCACTGAAAAAACGGCATAAGCTTTGGAGAAAGGTTGAGATAGTATTCTTTTCCCTTTCTGTGCTATCTTTGGGTCAGACATTCTATCGTACACATTAGAGTATCTAAACATGACAAAAGGATGAACAAGATGAAAAATAGATTTTCTATTGGAGAAATGGCTAAACTTCATAATACTACTATAAAGACTCTAAGATACTATGATGAAATTGATCTATTGAAACCAGTAGAGATCGATAAGAACAATGGATATAGATACTATTCCACGGAGCAGTTCGAACAATTAAATACTATCCAGTATTTAAAGGAGATAGGATTTACCTTAAAAGAGATTAAGAGCCACTTATATCATCGGGACATTGACGACTTCTTGGCATTATTAGAAAAACAAAAAGAATTAACAGAAACAAAAATAAAGGAATTAGAACGCGTTCAGCGCCAATTTCAAAACCGAATAAATGATATTAAACTGGCTCGAACTATAATGGAGTTAGGTGTACCAACTATAAAGGAAGTTAATGAAAGAAAAGTAGTAAGATTAATGGAAAAAATAAGCTCAGAACCAGAATTGGAGCTAACACTTAGACAGCTAGAGAACTCGGCGAATATGAAATCTTCCATATTTATTGGCGGTGTTGGACTTACCGTGAGCATAAATAATGTAAACGATAATAAGTTTGATGAATACAACTCCATTTTTATCTTAATCGAAGAAGGAGATATAGAAAGTCCCCTGGTTAAAACGTTTCAGAAGGGGATGTATGCCTGTATTTATTTTAGAGGAGAAGAATTTGATTCAGCTCCGTATTACCATATTTTATTACAATACATAAAGGATAACGGTTTTCGTCTAATAGGAGATGCTATAGAAAGAAGTATAGTTGACCATTATATCTCCAATAAAAGAGAAGATCATCTTTACGAAATACAAATACCTGTTTCCTATTGACCCTCCCCTTACAGGAGGGTTTATTATTTGTAAGTGGTTTTCAGCATGAATGTTTATAAAGGAGAGAAAACGTATGACACATACAAATAATAAAATCTGGTCTTTATCTTTTATTTTTGTACTAGTATCAAATGCTTTAGTTTTTATGATTTTTGAAATGTTATTACCTACCCTTCCGTTATTTGTTACGTCTTTAGGGGGGGAAGCAAATCAGGTTGGTTTAGTCACAGGAATTTTCATGTTATCTGCTATATTAATACGCCCATTTGCAGGAAGTCTTGCAGCTAAATTTGATAAAAAAGTGCTTCTAATTTTAGGGATTATAATCATTGCATTATCCACAGGTGCTTATTACCTTTCCACGAATATAGGTGTGCTATTAATCATTCGTTTGATTCATGGGGCTGGATTTGGACTAGCTACAACGTATTTTGCAACTCTTGCTGCTGAAATAATCCCTAAGGATCGTCGAGGAGAAGGGATAGGTTACTTTGGCGTTGGGGAAACAATTGCTATATCGGTAGGTCCTATGATTGGAATTATGACATTAGAATTATTTGACTTTCAACGCTTATTCCTAGGAGGAATGTCCGTTCTTTTTCTAGCTGTAATTATGGCGATATTTATCAAAAGAGCACCAAAAGGAAAAGCGTTAGATAAACAAGAGAAACATAACGTGAAAATACTAGAGAAACGAGTCCTGTTTCCATCGTTGCTTATTTTGTTAATTGGAGGGGCTGCGGGGGGAATTATGTCCTTCTTTTCTCTATACGCAATTGAAAAGGATTTTACTAACGTTGGACTGTTTTTCCTGTTGATTGCTGCAGCAAGTTTTGCTATTCGATTAATTTCGGGAAAATTGTTTGATTTATATGGGTCGCCTATTATTCTAATACCTGGTTCTATACTAGCGATTATTAGAATGATTATGCTATATGCTGCCAACAGCAACGGCATGATTTTAACAGCAGCTATATTCTATGGGTTTGGATTCGGGGCGATATTCCCAGCAGTGCAGACATGGTGTATGAACTTAGTCGAGGAACATGAACATGAGGATGCGATGGCTTCATTCTTTAACTTCTTTGATTTAGGTATTGGTGGAGGTTCCTTGCTATTAGGGTTAGTCGCTACAGCTGCCTCTTATCAAGCAATTTACCTTGTTGGAACAGCTGTTTATGGTGTGTTTCTAGTTATATATCTTGTCCATTTAAGCATGAAAAAGCAGTTGATGAATAAGAGAAAGGTAGCCTAGTATTGTTATATGAAGTATTAATAATGGGGGATTACAGATCGTTAGGAGAAGGTATTCCCATTCCACATGAAAACGCCAGTTAAAGATAAAGGGAACCAATTCTATTTGTGATGATGAACAACGAGGTAATTTATCTAGTAGATTACTTTGTTTTTTTATAAATGAAAATATATTGGAACATGATGGTAGTATTAATGTTGAAGCAAATTAGTTGGATAGTTTTTTCCGACACAGGGATGTGAAAAGGATGTTTCAGCACGGATTTCCTGAGCATTTACAGGATGATGTCATGAAAGTAAGTAGGCTAATAGTGAAGAAAACGTATCGTCATGCTGCAATAGAGGTATCTACGGATCGGGTGCAATATGTTCAAAATAACCAGGTGATCTGGTTCCCATATCGTATGTACAACGTGGACAAGTCGGATAGGATAATAGATCAGTTAAGTTTGCAGCAAAAAATGATTTTGCATTGTATATATTCTAGAAGCTATGATGGATTTGTTCGCCAAAAGCATATCGACTCGTTGCTGCAAATGGATTATGAGGCTTGGGCTATCCCTTATATTGTTAAAGTATGTGATGAATATGTGGTTGAAATACTAGAAATGACTTACGAGAAGCTAAAAGATCAGGACACTAAGCAATTTAAAGATTTTTGTCTTGAAAATGTAGAAGCCTTTTGCAAAAGCTATAATAGAATGATTAGCTATTGGAATGAATATTACCGAGATAGAGATAACCAATTTCACCATTATATTGGTAGGAAGTTATTTAGAGAGCGCTTCGGATACTCGAGGTCATTGGAAAGAAGGAAATAAAATCAACTGCGTGTTTTAAAACACACAGTTGATTTTATTTCCTCCCCTTAAGCTGACAGATTAAAAAAACTGTTGTCCTTAGGGGGAGTTTTTTTGACTTCAATCCAAATTGAATGAAAGATTGGTAGGAACTTGAGAAAAAATAAAATGTGTTACTGTTTGTGCGATCGGACTTACTTCATCGATGAACTTTTCTGCATTAGTGAAGCTGTCAAATTGAATTTTTACCATATAACAGGCGCTTCCTGCAATTCGATAACAAAATTCTACGTTTGGAAGCTTCTCTATAAACCGTTTAAAAGATTGATAGTCTCCATTTTTTACCGTTGCCTCGATAATGCACTGAATCGGTAAGCCTAATTTCTCGTAATCTAGCTCTACTGTATATTTTTTTATGATTCCAAAGGATTCCATTTGTCTTACTCGTTCTGTTACAGATGGTGAGGAAAGATTGACCCTTCTTCCAAGCTCGCTCATCGATAAACGACTATTTTTATGGAGTTCGTCGATTATTTTTAAGTCAATATCATCTATTTTCATTTTTTAAAGTTATCCTCCGATAATTATTTATTTTGCAAAGGAATAAATCGATAATCATTTATAATTTAATGTGATTTAACAAAATAATTATATATAATTTTACCATATTGATAGAATATGGAGGAAATGATATGGCAAGAATTGTAGAATCAACATTCGGGGGAACACCATTTCAACGATTGTTAGGACATAATAAGGATGTAATGGAAAAGTGGAGTCAGTTAGGTGATGTGTTAGAAAAAGATGGGAAGCTAACGGCTGCATTAAAGGAACAAGTAAGAAGAACACTAGCTCAGCGTAATGGATGTGCCTATTGTAAGGCTAAAGGAAAACCAGATCCAGCTAGCTTTGATGAAAAAACATCTATTGCGGTAGGATTTGCAGAAGTCTTTTTAAAACAAAAAGGGGATATAGCCGATTCCACGTTTGAGGTATTGAAAGAATACATGACAGTAGAGGAAATAAGTGAATTATGTGCATTTGTCACCTTTACTACTGCCTCTCAATATTTTGGGGCAATGATGAAATTAGAACCAGGTGAGCGTGTATAGTAGTAAGTGAATATAGGGGATAACGTATAGGAGCAACGCATAGGTAATGCCCTTCGGAAGGTAGAGTAGAAAATCTAGCTTTTCGGGTATCGCGGCTGCGTTGCTCTTTGCTGTTATTTCCTCCGAACAGGGATCCAAACTTCACTGTACGCATAATCCTTTTGATGCTCATCCATTTTTGTAAAGGAAAAGGTTGGTGCATGAATTAGTTCATAATCGGAGGACGGAAGCCATTCTGAATAGGTTTTTGCCATGGTTTCTTGTAAAGTCGATGGAAATGGTCCTTCATTTGGGAAGATTGCCCAGGTACAGGCTTCGACTGGTACTTTTTCTAATAGTGGACTTACGTCAGTTTCGGTAGTTAAAACCCCGATCATGTGCGTTAAATCGCCTTCTTCTTTTATGAAATTAGCATCAGCGTTGTAGGATGCATTGATAATTTCATATGGTTCTATATTTTGAAGGGAGCGCATTGCTTTTCTTTGCTCGTCTGTTATACTTTCTGCAAGCTTCACAATCTCTTGATTAACCCCTTCGAATTGTATAGGAACACGTTTACTTACACCAACCAAATGAAAGGCTGGTTTTTCCTCGATTCTAAATTCCATACTATTTCCTCCTTTAACCGTTATGACAAAAGAAATTCTCGGAAATGATTTGCTTAACCCTTTCCTTATTACATCGGAAGGTAAGAATCCACTCCACCGCTTAAATGCTCTAGTAAAGCCATCCACTGACTGATAACCATAGTGAAACGCAACCTCGGTAACGGTTGCTCCTCGTAATAAATCCTTATTTGCTTCTGACAATCTTCTGTTTTTTATATATTCATTTAGTGTAATTCCTGAGAGATAAAAAAATATTTTTCGAAAGTGATAATCGGAAACCCCAGCAAATTCAGAAACCTTTTCTAAAGATAAATCATCGGTTAAACGCTCCTCAATATAATCCATCACTTGATTTAATTCTTTTAACAATATATCCCTCCTTTTCATGTCTACATCATAGCAGAGAAGCCTATCAAATACTCGACATTTTTAACATAATAAATATCGAAATGTGATGAAGAGTTAATTGGTTTCGTTTGTTTCCCAGATGTCATTGGATTTGGGGGAATATACTGAATGTTTTTGTTGTTTTCAGGTTTTGTTTGGGAATTAATGTTAAAATGGGGGTGGTTGTATGTGAGATGAAAATTTCTATGATTCTATTTAAAAGGAGGAATTTCGTTTGTCTCGAAATAAGCTATATGGACTTATTATTATTAGCATTACGTTACTAGTTTCTTCATTAGTTATCATGATCTCGTTATTAGCACATTATATTGACCAAATAGCTCCTCCAAGTTTAACGTATTGGGGTTTTGATTATATCCCTACTCCAGTCTACTTTCTACTATTAATTCCATTATTAATTGGGGCTTTTCTATTAATTTATGATTCAGATGAATGGAAGAAATAGTTTTTTAATGGTAGGACTAATTGTAGCGGGGGATAACATAATAGGTGGTGAAATATGGAAAACACATTTGTGATGGAGACAGACGCGTCGATTACGTTAAATTATTTGATATACATACAAAATATCTATCTAAATCAAAGTCTAATTAATGAAGAACTAAAATTTCCTTATCTATCAACCAACATAGTATTCCAAGAAGACTTTGAACTAAAGTATAAGGAACTGTGGGAAGAAGTCACGGAAAGGATATTTACCACTCAGGGTACCGACTTAACCTTATTTTATGAGAATAAAAATTTATTTTACCAGAAATTATTGGAACAGACTTCGGAGAATTTAATTAGCTTTGATGAAGTTTATAAAGGCTTCCGGGTTTGGTGGGGGAGTTTTGTAGGTGAATTTTCCATTAAAATGTCTATTGCTGAAGCAGAGCAAGAATTATATAGTGATCTATCGAAGTGGTTATGGCAAACAGGAAAGGTACCTCAAAAGAGACTACATATTAATTTAATTTATGATGATTGTATATTAGCTAATAGTCAAGTCTCTTCCTATCTTGCTGTCATTCCAATAAAAGACTTTTACTTTCGATTTAAGGAATTAGTACCTAGAATACGTGAATGTTTTGTTTAAGAGATGAGGAGAGAATGAAGCTTGAATAGTCATTGCCTCCAATTGGATGGTGGACCTATTCGTGTTGGTTTTCCTATTCGTTAGAAAAAATATGTATTATTTTAGTTACTTAGACAGTATCCGTTGATTTTTTATTATTGCAGGGTATATTGTAGTATCGCTCCTAAATTTATATAACGGAGGTTAACAGGATGTCGCAAGTTGCGCTTTTAGCCGTTACACACGATCCAAAGGGTAAAAATTTGGCTCTTTTTCAATCGTTACAGGATGCATTAAAGGATATATATGGGGAGCTTTTCCTTACGATTAGTGAGGAATCATCACCCGAGCTGATTAATGTAGTGGAAAATAGCGAATTTAATGTGAAGAGGACACCTAAGCAAGGAGCAGCCCATGCTCGCAGGGAAGTGGTGAAATTTGGTCTGACCGGTCAAAGCTCCTATTTCCATTACTGTGATTTCGACCGGCTATTAACATGGGCGAACAACTATTTAATGGAGTTAAAGCAATTAGTATCACGTATGCCCTCATATGACTACCTTATTCTAGGACGTACGGAACGAGCGATGAACACCCATCCACCGGAATGGATCGAAACGGAAAAAATAACGAACAAGATTTGCTCACTGGAGCTAGGGAAAGAAGTAGACATAACCGCAGGCTCCTGTTCCTTTTCAAGAGAAAGTGCGAACTATATTCGTGACCTTTCAAAGGCAAGGATGACAGATGCAGAGTGGGCGATGATTGCACACCGAATCGCCAAAGTACATGTTGAATACATACCAGTAGAAGGACTGGAATACCATGAAGAAACAAATGGTGTGATAAGAACCATGAGTGAATCGGAGAAGTGGTTAGGACGTTTGAAACTGAGTTTAATGATTAGTGAATCAGCGTGTATGACTGGAAGGGGGTGAGCCTTAAGTGAGGTAGGGTGCGCTCAAGTGAGAAGGAGATGGGCCCGTCCCGAGGTAGGATGAGCCCAAATGAGAAGTAAATGGGCCCAACCCAAGGAAAGATGCGCCCAAATGATAAAGAGATGAGCCCGTCCCGAGGAAAGATGCGCCCAAGCGAGAAGAAGATAAGCCCGCCCCAAGGAAAGATGCGCCCAAACGAGAAGTAAATGGGCCCAACCTGAGGAAAGATGCACCCAAATGAAAAGTACATGCCCCCATCCCGCAAGAACATGTGCCCAAAAGTGTGTACATGCGCCCAAACTCCCCCCACCAAATCCGTCTCAAGTCTGAGAACATTTCCTTCCCTAGTTACTAGTTTCTTCTTGTAAAAGCTAGTACAATTTAAGTAGTTATTAATCGAAGAGGGTGTGGTGTTGATGAGTAAGGAGAAGACGGCTGATTCTATTTTAAACCGGATTGTGGATAGTGCGAGAAGTGCCTTTGTGAAAAAAGAAGTGGTGAGGAAGGAAGTTTTGGGTGTCACGAGTTTAAAGGAAATACATATTGCGGCGTCGGATATTGATGTAGAGGTAATGAAGCATCAGGAAGCGAATATAACCATTGTCTTTACTTCATATGAGGATGGGCCTGAAATGTTAGTTGATCATACGGATGATGTGTTGGACATTACATTTATGAAAACGAGTAAGGAACGATTCATCATTGAATTTTCTCCCACGGTAAAAATGCAGCTATTTGTCCCGGATGATATAGCGGAAGGATGGAAAATTAGTACGAGATTAGGTGATGTTACGGTGTCGCAGCTAAGTGCTAAGGCTATTTCGGTTCATACTGCATCAGGTGATGCGAGCCTTTCAGATATTAAGGCGCATCAGATAAAGCTTCATTGTACATCTGGTGATATTCAAGCGAATAAATTACGTGCAGAGGAATGTTATTTGCAGACTAGCTCAGGGGATATTGAAATCGCTAAGCTAGTTGCTGGGTCGACGTATGCAAAGGCTGCTTCAGGGGATCTTACGTTAACGGATATTCGCGGGGAGCATATGGAGATTGCGCTAGCCTCTGGGGATGTGGAGCTAGAGGATGTAATCATGGTTAAAGGAATGATTGACGTTAGATCAGGGGATGTCGAGGCGGATCGTATTCAGGTGGAAAGTTTAACAGTAGATACGAAGTCTGGAGATGTTGAGTTAAACGAGTTCTCTGGAGGATTAAATGGAAAATCCATTTCAGGAGATTTTGACCTTGGAATAGTGGATTATGCTACGGTTCAGTTAGATTCATGGAAGGGCGATATTGCGGTTGAAATTGATCAGGTAATTGGATTAAATGCAGCATATGATATCGCTTATTCCTCTGACATGGAAACTAATCTCCCCTTTGAAAGGGATGGACAATCGAGGCGATTGACTGGTGTGACTGGAGACGGGGAGAATTCCATTCGAATTAAATCGTCGGCTGGTGATATTAAAATATATACGAAAGCACCTGTGAATGTATAAGGCGTTTTTTCATTATCGTGGCGTAATGGGGAAACGTTGATTAGGCGGCTTCCGCACATAATGGTTATGGTAAAAATGCTTGGGGTTTATCCCGAGCATTTTTTTCTTACTAATGGTGTATGCAAGAAGATCTGCTAGGAACATGGGCTTTGCTCTAAAAAGTAATATGCGGATGAAATCAAATACCTTTACAAGGATATTCATTTTGGTTATTTTTGAATTATATAAAAATACAGACTTTTACTTAAGGAGGATGGCAATGGAGGAGCGTGTAATGAGCTTGATTCAAGAGAAAAAGCGGATGGTTGTTCTTGCTATGATGATGGTTTTTATTTTTTATTTCATGCTGCCATTGTCACTTCTTTTCTTCCCAGATGGGATGAACCAAATTAGTGTAATTCCAGGGGTGACCTGGGCTTGGTTATATGGGTTCCTACAAATTCCGATGACTTGGCTGATGGGATGGTTGTATCATTGGAAGTCGAAAAAGTTTGACCAGAGAATAGACGAGCTCATGCAGGAGGAGTTGTCGTGAATTTAACGTATTTCTTATTTTTTATATGTATTATTGTCTGTACGTTGATTATTACCTATTGGGCAGCAAAGCGTAGTAACACGACCAATCGGTTCTATACGGCTGCTGGTAGTTTGACAGGCTTTCAAAATGGTATGGCTATTGCAGGGGATTTTATAAGTGCGGCGTCCTTTCTTGGTATTGTTGGGATGATTGCGATTAGCGGGTTTGATGGCTTTTTATATTCGATTGGCTTTCTTGTATCTTATTTAGTTGTGTTGTTTATAGTAGCGGAGCCAGTGCATCGTCTTGGAAAATATTCGCTTGGGGATGTGATTTGCTCGCGATTTCCGGGGAATCATATGCGGCTGATTATGGCGATTGGTGCGTTCATTATTTCGATTCTTTATATGATTCCACAGCTGGTCGCTTCGGGATTTCTCCTGAGATTATTATTAGATATTGATTACTCGATTTCGGTACTAATTATTGGTGGGTTAATGACTATCTATGTCGTGTTGGGTGGAATGGTAGCAACTTCTTGGGTGCAAATTGTGAAAACAGTGGTGCTCATGTCGGGGACATTTCTGCTTTCTCTAATCGTGTTATCTAATTTCAACTGGGATGTTACTGCTCTTGTTAATCGGGTGAAGGAAGGAACGCCACTTGGGGGAGATTTTTTCTTACCGGGTCATCAATTTGATAATTCGATGGAGTTCTTTTCGCTTCAGCTCGCCTTAGTACTAGGTACGGCAGGGCTTCCGCATATTTTAATTCGACTGTTTACGGTACGAAATACGTTTGAGGTTCGCCGTTCCTTAATTAGCTCGACTTGGATTATTGGACTTTTTTATTTGATGACACTCGTGTTAGGGCTTGGGACGGTTGCGTTACTTGGGTATGAGTCGCTCGTTGCGACAGACCCTACTGGGAATCTCGCGGCGCCACTATTAGCTCGAGAGGTTGGGGGAGACTTCTTACTGGCATTTGTGTCTGCGATTGCCTTTACCACTATTGTTGCAGTAGTGGCAGGGCTGGTTATTTCAGCAACGACAGCTTTTTCTCATGATATTTTCCATCATATTTGGAAGAAGGGAAAATCAACAGAGAAGGAGCAACTAACGGCTGCACGCTGGACGGCTCTTGGGATTGGGTTAATTTCTACGTTATTTGCATTGCAGCTTGAGGCGATTAATGTGACATTTCTTGTTTCGCTAACTTTTGTCGTGGCAGCAGCTAGTAACTTTCCGGTTTTGCTTTTAACGATTTATTGGAAGCGCTTCACTAAATGCGGTGCAATTACAGGAATGATAAGTGGACTAGTGGTGGCAGTGTTATTCGTGCTACTAGGGCCACATATTATGAATCTGGATGGTGGATGGATTGAGAGGGAAGCGGTCATACCGCTTTATAATCCAGGAATCATTGCGATTCCTATAGGCTTTATCGGTGCGTTTGTGGGAACGGTCTTTTCACCGAAACAAAAGCAGACAGAGGCCGAATTTAGGCAGTTCGATATACAAGCACAAACTGGTATCTCGCCAAGGAGAGAGGGCTCATGAAGGATTTAACGATCATATTATTTGAGCGATTAGGGATATTGCTTGTGATTGCATTTGTGTTAACTCGTACTCCGGGGTTTAAGTCTTTATTGTACCGAGAGTTTAGTTGGAAAATGGCGGTTGTTCATGCGGTAGTATTTGGTTTGTTTGGCATTGCTAGTACGGTTACTGGGGTTATTATTACAGGGCAAGGTGAGATTACGCATGCTTTTGTAATTTTTCCAGTAGACGATGACAAGCTTATTGTCAGCTTAAGTCTTGTTGCGATTGTGATTGCTGGACTCTTAGGTGGACCGGTTGTTGGGCTTGGGGCTGGACTGATAGCGGGGATTCATTTGATGTGTTTAGGTGGAGTAGGCTGGATTGCGAATGGATTAGTGAACCCGATTACCGGGATTCTTGCCGGAATGACAGCAAGTTTTTTTTCTAATGAGCGGGTTATTTCCCCTTGGAAGGCATTGTTTATTGGGGTATTTCCACCAATTTTGCAGATGCAATTACTTCTTATTATGTATACCAATGGTGATGGAATGGTAGAGGTGGTAGACCAAATTGGCTTGCCACTGGTGTTATCTAATAGTATTGCCATTGCTATTTTTACGACGATGATTCGTGTTGTGATGAAGGAGCAGGAGCATGAGGCTGCGATTGCAACGAAGCAGGCTTTAACGATAGCGGAGGAAGCACTTCCTTATTTGAAGGAGGATTCGCATATGGATGTAGCCAGTGGGCTTGCTACTTTGCTGTATGACCGCTTGGAGCTTGCTGCGGTATCGGTTACCAATAGGCAGGAGGTTCTTGCCCATGTCGGATTGGGAGATAGCCATCATCGGGTAGGAGATGCGATTAATACGCCATTAGAAAAAAAGGTGTTGGAAACAAAGCGAATGCAAGTAGCCTATATGAAGTCAGAGATTCCCTGTGTAGAGGAAAAATGTCCACTTGAAGCGGCGATCATTATCCCGATAATAGAGGCAGATGAGGTAGCGAATCTCATTACCTTTTATTTTCGCAAAGGACAGCAAATTACCCCAGTCGAGCTGATGCTTGCCGAGGGGCTAGGTCAATTTATTTCGAATCAGTTAAATGTTCTAACAACAGAAAAATTAAAAGAACATATTCGTGATGCGGAATTAAGAAATCTACAAGCCCAAATTAACCCACATTTTCTCTTTAACACCTTGCAGTTAATTGCTTCGTTATTTCGAGAGGAACCGAAGACAGCGAGACACCTTACTCTCCAGCTTGCGAGCTATATGCGGTTCAATTTACGGCTTGTATCAAGGTCATTGGTGGAGTTGGAGAAGGAGTGTGAGCATGTGCAAGCCTATGCTTCCATTATCCAAGAGCGATTTAAAAATCGGTTGAAAATATCGATGGATATACCAGCTGATATGACAAATATTTATATTCCACCATCCACCATTCAGCCACTAGTTGAGAATGCCGTACAACATGGACTGAAAAATGTGACAGATGGTGCTACAGTAGAGATTAAAATGAAGAAGACAGATGATTTACTAACCGTTATCGTAAGGGATAATGGGAGTGGAATTCCTAAGCATATTTTACCCCTTATTAGTCATAAACCGTTAATAAACAATCAAAATGGTGGAACTGGCTTGTATAATGTGAATCAGCGTTTAGTTCATTTGCTTGGCGATTCGGCGGGTCTACATGTTCGAAATTTGCCAGGTGGTGGTAGTGAAGTAAGGTTTTCAATTCCGGTTCCAAATCAGATGGAAGAAAAGCAGGTGATGGGATGAATATTCGTACGATGATTGCTGAGGATGAAATGATGGCAAGAAAGGAATTGCTCTATTTATTAAAGGATGAAAAAGATTTTATTCTCACACCACATGCAGAAACCGGTGAACAATTGATCGAGTTATATACCGAGCATAAGCCGGATGTGATATTTCTTGATGTGGAGATGCCGGGGTTTACTGGAGTGGAAGCTGCAAAATATATTTCCGAACAAGCGGGTGATGAGAAACCATTATTTATTTTTACGACTGCTTATGATGAGTATGCATTAGATGCATTTGAAATTGAGGCAGTGGATTATTTATTGAAGCCTTATGATGAAGGGCGGTTTAAGAAGGCAGTGGCACGAATTCGGAAGAGTGTTGCGAAGAAGGTGCAGGACGGAAAGCAGGAGGTGAAGACGACTACTTCTAAATTGCTGGTGGATGATGGGGAAAGGATGGTTGTCTTAGCCCCGGATTCGATTTATTATGCCGTGCCAAACAATCGGCAACTGGAAATCCATACTGAGGATAAGGTGATAATGAGTAGGATGACATTACAGGAGTTAGAGGATAAGCTTTCTGGTCATCAATTTTTCCGTGCACATCGAAGCTACTTAGTGAACTTGAATCATGTGTTAGAGATTACACCATGGTTTAATGGAACGAGTAATTTGACGTTGAGGGATAAGCGTCGGACAGTGATTCCTGTGAGTAGGTCAGCGAGTAAAAGTATATTGAATACATTCCAAGTATGATTTGGTTATTCTGTCACTACTTATTGGAATAGTATCGTACGGTATGTAGAGGAGTTTCACTATTGAGGTAGTGGACTCTTTTTTTATCTATGTTTCTATGCTTGAAAGGGACTTTGGTGGGCAACTCGTTTTCGAACATGTTTTCCTAACCGTTGACCCTAGAATTAACACCATTCATCCTCAAAATCCTACCGTTTGCGCTAACTTTATATTTTGAATGTCCAAAATAATTATAATATTTGGTAAGCGCTTACAATATAAGGGGGATGGATAATGGCTGAACCGAAATTAAATCAACAGAAGAATAGCAACATCGATTTTGAAAAAGTGGAAAGTAGTCCAGAGTTTAAACAGTTTATGCAAAATAAGAAGAGGTTTATTGTCCCGATGACCATTTTCTTCTTAGTGTTTTACTTTTTACTACCGATCTCGACTTCATATGGAACGTTTTTAAATACACCGGCTATTGGTGATATAACATGGGCTTGGGTATTTGCGGTTGCCCAGTTTGTTATGACGTGGGTTATCTGTACACTTTATGTGAAAAGGGCGGCTTCCTTTGACAAGCAGGCAGATGAGATTATCGCTAAACAGATAAAAAAAGGAGGTAATGCCTAATGGATCCAATTGTTATCATTCTATTTCTAGCCATTGTTGCCTTGACTTTATTTATTACGTATTACGCAGCGAGGCGGACAAAATCAGCGGGTGATTTTTATACTGCTGGTGGTGGGTTGACTGGCTGGCAAAATGGTCTTGCCATTGCTGGGGATTATTTATCGGCAGCATCCTTCTTGGGAATTGCAGGTGCTATTGCCCTACAAGGATTTGACGGATTTTTCTATAGTATTGGATTTTTAATTGCTTATTTAGTGGTGTTGTTATTAGTTGCAGAGCCACTACGGAACCTTGGAAAATATACACTTGCTGATATGATTAACTCCCGCTTCGATGCGAAGAAGGTAAGAGGGGTTGCGGCGCTTAGTACGATAACCATTGTATTGTTTTATATGATTGCACAGCTTGTTGGTGCTGGAGCACTTATCCAACTTTTATTTGATATTCCATATTGGATTGCGGTATTAATTGTCGGGGTTATGATGACAATTTATGTGTTGTTCGGTGGCATGATCGCGACGAGCTGGGTTCAAATTACGAAGGCAGTTCTTTTGATGGCTGGTATTGTCATTGTCTCCTTCATCGTATTATGGAAGTTTAACTTTAACATTGGGGCTATGTTTACCGAGGTGAAATCAGCAACAAGTCATGGGGCAGATTACTTAAATCCTGGGATTAAATATGATGACCCATTAGGGACAATTTCATTGATGCTTGCCTTAGTACTTGGAACGGCAGGTCTACCACATATTCTTATGCGCTTCTTCACGGTAAAGGATGCGAAAACAGCAAGAAGTTCGGTTATTACAGCTACTTGGACGATTGGAATTTTCTATATTTTAACCTTATTCTTAGGTTTCGGGGCTGCAATTTTTGTTGGAGAGAGTAATATTTTAGCTGCAAACCCTGGTGGGAATATGGCTGCACCGCTACTTGCAGAGGCAATTGGTGGGAATATTTTATTCGCCTTCATATGCGCAGTAGCCTTTGCAACGATTCTTGCGGTTGTGGCAGGGCTTGTATTATCCGGGGCATCTGCATTTGCACATGATATTTACGGGCAAATTATTAAAAAAGGGAATATTACTGAACAGCAACAAGTAAAAGCAGCTCGTTATGCAGCATTAGGCGTATCGGTCCTATCAATTCTGTTATCACTTGGTGCACAATATTTAAATGTTGCGTTCTTAGTTTCACTTGCTTTCTGTATCGCAGCAAGTGCTAACTTACCAGTTATTCTATACACCGTGTATTGGAAACGATTTAATACATCTGGTGCTGTCTGGGCGGTTGTTTCCGGACTAGGATCAGCGTTAATTTTAGTATCGATTAGTCCAAGTGTTTTCTCACCAGTGGAAGGTGCTGCATTATTTGTTGGAAACCCAATTTTCCCACTTGATAACCCAGCATTAGTCAGTGTGCCATTAGGGTTCCTAGGTGGTTATCTTGGTACAATGTTCTCGAAGGAATATGATTTGAAGCGCTATGCAGAGGTGAAGGTAAGAGCCAATACTGGATACAGGGAGTAAAGATCAAAATATCAACTGTTTACCTCTATTACCTCAGGCTCAAGAAGTAGCCGCATCTGTTACCTATGAATCCACTGAGGAAGATCGCTACCCCATAAAACAGTACCAACAGCAACATTCGAAAATTATACTCCTGTTAGACCATGATCATCAGCATCTTCGCTATATGATGAAAGTGCTGGTAAACAATGGTTATTCAGTTATTGGATGTACGAATAGTAGTGATGCGTATACGTTCTTCAAGCAGGAAGCGATTGATTTGGCAATCATTGATGGAGTAGCCGAGGACGGAGTAGGTCAAAAATTAACAAAGCAAATTCGAGATGAGTATGCGTTAGCTGAATTACCGATTTTAATGTTATCTGTTACAGGTCAAAATATGCCGTATTATATTCAATTAGGTGCGAATGACGTGATAGCGAAGCCAGTGGAAATGAGGGAATTTATTTCAAGAGTTCAATCGTTATTATTAATTAAAGATTCATTTCGTAAGAGTATCCAAAGTGAATTGAAATATTACAGGGGACAAATAGCTCCACATTTTCTTTATAATACATTGAATACTATAATCGCATTAAGCTATGAAAATCCAGAGAAATCTCGTGAGGCCTTGGAGCATTTATCGATTTATTTTCGCTCGAAATTAGATTCTCAAATCCACCAGGAGCTGATTCCGTTAGCTAATGAAATTGAATTTGTTCAATCGTATGTAGCAATAGAGAAGCTTCGGTTTGGGGACCGACTACAGGTTATCTATGACATAGATGAGGAAATCGATATGGTGATTCCAACGATGACGATTCAGCCATTAGTTGAAAATGCCATTACTCATGGAATTTCCAAACAAAACCAAGGTGGAACCCTAACTTTCACTGTGAAGCGAGAGGATGGAATAGTTCTCATTATAGTCGAAGATGATGGGATCGGCATTCCAGAGGAAAAACAAGCAGAATTGCTTTACGGTAGTAGTAACAGATTAGGCTTTAAAAATCCATATGAAAAAATGAAATTAATTAAAAATACAACCTTTGAGTTAATCAGTAATGAAGGCAAAGGAACGAAAATAATTATTCGAATGAAACCATGATGAGAAGCGGCTACGTTTAGGTTATATGACCTGAACGTAGCCGCTTGTTTGTAATTTAGTCGCGATTTTTTTTGTTCCTAACAGAGGATTCATAATTTGCTGCAACATGTAAAAACTAAACGTGGAGGTGTTCTTATGAGCAAGAAGAAGCTAAGTAGTGGTGGTTTTAGTGATGAGCAGGCAGCAAGAAAGAAGCTATCGAAGCAGTTCGATCATGAGTTTGCTAATGAGCCACTGACACCGAATGAGAAGTATAACAATAAAAAGACTAAAAAGCGTCAATAAAGGAGTAATTACATGCCACGTCGTTATACGGAATCCATACCACATTACGATGGGAAACTAGAAAATTTGCTATACCAATCATATGGTACACAAATTGGGATGACCTCCCAAGTGGGAATGACTACCAATATTAATCGAAATGCCCTCGCTTCCTTCAATCAAATTAAGGATGAGAAAATGAAGCGATTTGAGGAAATGCACCGAGATAAGCGGTTTGAATATTAGTGGGAGTGCTTGGCGTAAAAGTTTTTCTCCATCCTTAGAAAGTAAAGCTTTCTAAGGATGGGGTACTATACACCAGGCACTTTTTTCATATCATTTTCTTTGACTATTATCGGTGAAGTATGGTAAATATCAGATAAGTTATACCAATAAGGAGCACCTTGATTAAATGAAAATTTCAAAAATATTAAATAATAATGTAGTTATAACTGAAAACAGTCAAAAGCAAGAATTAGTCGTGATGGGGAAAGGACTTGCCTTTCAGAAAAAGGTTGGGCAACTAATTGATGAAGCGAAGATTGAAAAGACATTTGTGCTTCAGAATTCTGGTATATCGGAGAAACTTTTACAATTGCTGAAAGATACTTCTGAAAAATATCTAGACATTGCATCTGAAATTCTTGATTTCGCGCAATCGAAACTACCTTACAAGTTAGATGAATATTTATATGTGGCCTTGACGGATCATATTAGTTTTGCGATAAGTAGGCATCGAAATGGCATACAATTAAAGAACTCGTTACTGTATGAAATTAGAAAATATTATAAGGATGAGTTTGATATTGGCTTGAAAGCAGTGGAGTTTATTGAGGAAGAAACAGGAATTCGTTTAGACGAGGATGAGGCAGCATCGATTGCACTACATCTAGTAAATAGCCAAATTTCTGGAGAAAATATGGATTTAGCTATAAAAGTAACCGATATGGTGAACAGTGTGTTGAACATAGTGAAATATCATTTTCAAATGGATTTAGATGAGAATTCAATCAATTATGAGAGATTCATTACACATTTGCGATATTTTTCCATCCGATTTATTCGAAAAGAGAAAATGGAAGATACCGTAGATGAATTTTTACATGAACAAATTAAACAAAAATATGGACAAGCGTTTGAATGTACCAATAAGATAGCCTTATACCTTGAGAAGAAGTATGATTGGGCTTTGTCGAAGGATGAGGAAGTATATTTAACAGTTCATATCCATCGTGTAACACATCGACAAAAAAATAGTTGATTTATGAAAGCGATTAAAAAAGTGTTGACGTAGTAAAATTGTCATGGTATAGTCTATTTGTAAATTAATTTACGTAAAAATTTAATATTCTATTTAGGAATGTTACCTATTTTGGGCATAACCTGATCTGATTTAATTCACACGATATTGCTATACGTGTAATTAAATTAGATCAGGTTTTTTATTTACCTTTAGAAGAACGAACATTCCGAAGTTTAAAAAATATCATAAGGGAAAGAGAAGGTGGCCGATTATGAAGCACGAACAATTGGCAAAAGACATTATTGCTAATGTTGGCGGAAAAGAAAACGTTAACAGTGTAAGTCATTGTGTGACAAGACTTCGATTTAAATTGAAAGATGAATCAAAAGCTAATACAGAAGCATTAAAAAACCATAATGGTGTCGTTACCATTATGAAAAGTGCAGGTCAATATCAGGTGGTTATTGGAAATCACGTACCAGAGGTTTATCAAGCAGTCATTCAAGAAGGTGGTTTTCAAGCTGCAAAGCCAGTAGAAGAAAACGATAATGAGCAAAAGCAAGGAATATTTACACGTTTTATTGATATTGTTTCTAATATTTTTATTCCGATTTTGCCTTTATTAATGGCAACAGGTATTATCAAAGGATTTAACTCCATGTTCCTTGCATTAGGATGGTTAGAAAATACGGATGGAACCTATCTATTATTAAATGCGATAGGAGATGGATTCTTCGTATTCCTACCAATATTCTTAGGCTATACGGCAATGAAGAAATTTGGCGGAACACCATTTTTAGGTATGGCAATTGCAGCAGCACTTGTACATCCTAGTCTTAGTGGAATTAGTGATGGCGAGTCCATCATGACATTATTCAGCGGAACGGTTTTTGAATCAGACATTCAAATTGCATTCCTTGGAATTCCGGTAGTTTTAATGGATTATGCATCTAGTGTTGTACCAATTATTATAGCAACATTCTTTGCAGCAAAAGTAGAAAAGTTCTTTGTAAGAATTGTTCCAAGTGTAATCAAATCTTTCTTTGTACCATTCTTAACTCTATTAGTAATCGTACCATTAACCTTTATTATTATTGGACCAATTGCTACTTGGGCAGCGCAATCAATTGGACAAGGTGTCGTATGGGTTTATGAAGCAGCACCTCTTATAGCGGGATTAGTGGTTGGTGGATTCTGGCAAGTATTAGTTATTTTTGGAATCCATTGGGGAATTATCCCTATTTACTATAATAACTTAGCGGTAATGGGATATGACACATTGATCGCCATGACGTTCGCAGCATCATTTGCACAAATTGGTGCCATTCTCGGGGTTTTAATCTTAACTAAAAACCAAAAATTAAAATCATTAAGTATTCCTGCGTTTGTATCTGGTTTCTTTGGTGTAACAGAACCAGGAATTTACGGTGTAACATTACCGTTGAAAAAACCATTTATCATGAGTTGTATTGCTTCCGGTGTCGGTGGTGCAATTATTGCTGTAACTGGTTCAGCACTATATTCAGCAGGACCTTTAGGTGTATTTAAAATTCCGACGTTTATTGATCCAGTAGAAGGAATTAACTTTGGATTCTGGGGTATGATTATTGCTATCGTTGTTGCATTTGTACTAGCATTCGTTCTAACGCTATTCTTTGGTGGTGTTAACCAAAAACAAGAAGTTACAGCACAGGATACAAATAACGATGATGAGGAAAAAGAAGTAAAAAATGTAAGTCAAGAGAAAATTGTAAGTCCTATTAAAGGAAATGTATTGCCACTTGCCGAAGTTCCGGATGAAGTTTTTGCTTCAAAAGCAATGGGCAATGGTATTGGTATCGAACCTATGGAAGGAAGAGTAGTGTCCCCTGTCAATGGCACTGTTACAACTTTATTTAAAACCAATCATGCCATTGGGATTACTTCTGAAAATGGTGCTGAAATTTTAATCCATGTTGGAATGGATACCGTGCAATTGGAAGGCAAATATTTTACTGCTCATGTTAAGCAAGGTGATCAAGTGAGTGTTGGTGATTTATTGCTAGAATTTGATGTTGAAAAAATAAAAGAGGCAGGATACCCAATCATTACCCCTGTCATTGTAACAAATAGTATTGATTACAATGGGATAGATGTCACTACGGAAAAAACTGTACGTGAAAAAGATGTAATCATTCAAACTATTCGATAAAGGATAAAAAGGAAATATGGTGTTCATTAGAAAGACGCCATATTTCTTTTTCATTAGACTATACATGGGAGGAATAGAAAATGGAAACAAGTAAATCTGTATTTCCAGAGAATTTTTTATGGGGTGGTGCAACTGCAGCAAATCAATTAGAAGGTGGTTTTCAAGAAGGTGGGAAAGGTTTAAATCTTGCTGATGTCTTACCTGGTGGAAAAATCAGAAAGACTTTAAGAACAGACCCAAACTTTGACTACACGATTGATAAGTCAACCTATACCTATCCCAATCATGAAGGTATAGATTTTTATCATCGTTATAAAGAAGATATTGCATTGTTTGCAGAAATGGGATTTAAAACCTATCGAATGAGCATTATGTGGAGTCGAATATTTCCTAATGGAGATGAACTAGAGCCCAATGAAGAAGGTCTAAAGTTCTATGATGATGTATTGGACGAATTGTTAAAATACAATATCGAACCAGTTGTTACACTATCTCATTATGAGATGCCTCTTCATTTAATAAAAGAGTATGGTGGTTGGAGAAGTAGAGAGGTTATAACATTTTTTGAACGGTATGCTAGAACGATTTTTGAACGTTATAAGGACAAGGTAAGGTATTGGTTAACATTCAATGAGATTAATAGTGGTTTACGGATACCGATGTACGGACTAGGATTTAATATTGTCAAAGAAGAAGACAAATATCAACCGACATTCCAAGCTTTCCATCACCAGTTTTTAGCTAGTGCTATTGCAGTAAAACTTGGTCATGAAATCATTCCTAATTCACAAATTGGCTGTATGATTTTATATGCACCAGTTTATGCTTTTGACTGTAAACCCGAAAATGTAATGTTTGCTTTAGAAGAAAAACGTCTGTTTAATTATTTCTGTGGGGATGTACATGTATTTGGGGAATATCCAAGATTTATTAATCGTTATTTCCAAGAACATAATATTAAGCTTGATATTCAAGATGGCGATTTAGAAATATTAAAGCAAGGAAAAGTCGATTTTATCTCGCTAAGCTATTATATGTCACGTACGGAGGAAATTAATAATAAAGGTAAAGGTGAAGGGAACATGATTAGCGGGGTGAAAAATCCATACCTTCAGGCAAGTGATTGGGGATGGGAAATTGACCCTATTGGTCTTCGTATTTCGTTAAATGAATTATACGACCGTTACCGTTTACCACTATTCATTGTGGAAAACGGTCTTGGGGCATATGATGAAGTAGAGGAAGATGGCTCGATTCAGGATGACTATCGGATTAATTACCTAAGAGAACATATTAAAGCGATGGGGGAAGCCATTCAAGACGGAGTGGAAATGATAGGTTATACTTCGTGGGGCTGTATTGATTTAGTCAGTGCTTCAACTGGTGAAATGTCAAAACGCTATGGTTTTATCTATGTGGACAAGCATGACGATGGAAGTGGTACACTAGAACGTAAACGTAAGAAGTCATTTTACTGGTATAAAGATGTTATTGCAACAAATGGAGAAAAACTCTAAAGCATCTCCAATACTATCGTTTTTTAGCTAAACTGCATAAAGGAGGAAAAAAGTATGAAAACAGGGTTTCCAAAAGGATTTCTATGGGGTGGCGCGCTTGCTGCGAATCAAGCAGAAGGTGCATATTTAGAAGATGGAAAAGGATTAACAACAGTAGATTTATTACCAACAGGCGAGAAACGTTTTCCGATAATGAAAGGAAAACTTCCTTCTTATAAGCCATTAGATGAGGAGTTTTATCCATCTCATCATGCTATTGATTTTTATTCTAGATATAAAGAGGATATTGCGTTATTTGCAGAGATGGGATTTAAGACATTGCGTTTATCCATCTCATGGGCTCGAATTTTCCCAAATGGCGATGACGCTGAGCCGAATGAAGCTGGACTACAATTTTATGATGATGTATTTGACGAGTTAAAGAAATACAATATTGAGCCACTAGTAACACTTGCTCACTTTGATGTTCCTGTTAATCTAGTAAAAGAATACGGTAGCTGGAGAAATCGCAAACTGGTAGATTTTTTTGAAACATATGCGAGAACTGTATTTACTCGTTACAAAGATAAAGTGAAATACTGGTTAACCTTTAATGAAATTAATATGCTACTCCATTTACCATTTGTAGGTGCTGGACTAGTATTTGAAGAAGGCGACAATGAGCAACAAATCAAATATCAAGCAGCACATCATCAGCTTGTGGCAAGTGCTCTAGCAGTAAAAGCTGGCCATGAAATTATTCCAGATGCCATGATCGGATGTATGCTAGCTGCTGGGATGACTTATCCATATACTAGTAATCCAGACGATGTGATGGAAGCAATGAATAAGGACCGTGATTCCTTCTTCTTTATAGACGTGCAATCTAGAGGAGAATATCCTGGTTATGCTAAACGTTTCTTCCGTGATAATGGAATTGAACTAGAAATGGAAAAAGACGATGAAAAAATTCTCAAAGAACATACGGTAGATTATATTGGTTTTAGTTATTATTCTAGTCGTACAACATCTACTGATCCAGAAATACAAGCAAACCAAACAAGCGGAAATGTTTTTGGATCTGTAAGAAATCCTTACTTAGAAACTTCAGAATGGGGCTGGACAATTGACCCGAAAGGACTTCGTATTACTGCAAATCAATTATACGATCGCTATCAAAAACCATTATTTGTAGTAGAGAACGGACTAGGTGCAGTAGATGTTCCGAATGAAGATGGGGAAGTTATCGATGACTATCGCATTCAATATTTACAAGCGCATTTAAAAGAGTTGAAAGAAGCGATTCAAGATGGTGTCGATATCCTTGGTTATACGAGCTGGGGACCAATTGACATTGTTAGTGCCTCCACAGGTGAAATGAAAAAACGCTACGGCTATATTTATGTAGACCGTGATAATGATGGGAATGGAACATTAACACGTACCAAGAAGAAAAGCTTTGATTGGTATAAGCAAGTGATCAAGACAAATGGAGAAGAGCTATAATTAGTTCTTGAATGGATAAAAGCTAGGAAAAACATAGGAAAGAAAAGAGATAGTCCAACTGGTGATAATTGCTTTTGACTCGGGAATAGACACTGCGGTTAATTGGTAGTAGGGAGCACGCTTATGCTTACGCAACTGCTTACAATCGCAGATGTCTATCCTACAGGTTAGTCGAGATATCGTTATGGAAGCAACTATTATTCATTATGGATTTTATATCTATTTCTTTTGTGTTTTTCCTAGCTTTACTTTTGGTAACCATCGATTCATTTTACTACTAGTAAGATGAACATGGTATAAAGACCCAAGACATATTAGTTATTTTGATAGGAAGGGAGAGTAAGATGAAGTTAATTGCACTTGATTTAGATGGTACAACATTAGATTCTAATAAAGAAATAAGTGAAGAAAATCTTCGAGCCATCTTAAAGGCCCAAAGAGAAGGCCATATTATAATGGTGTTATCTGGTAGAGCAATGAATAGAATCAAGCCTGTATTAAAGAAATATGGGTTGAAATGCCATATTGGAGCCAATAATGGTGCTTCTTTATATGTCAATGATGAGTTGATTCACAGGACGGTTTTTAAGCCAGAACAATTTAGGCGTATTTATTTGGAATTGGAAAAAGAAGGTATTCCGTACAATATAACAACTAATAAAGGTGTATTTGCGCCAAGAGACTGGGGAGAACGACTGGAAAAGGTGCTTTCCTCAGGATTGGTACCACAGGAGAATTACGAAAATAGGCACTTTGGTATTTTTACCGTATTACCAACAGTCCATGGGCATAAGTTGTTCGATAATATAGATGACATCATAGAAGAAGATTCGTCGGTACAGAAGTTTATGGTCCTAACTTTAGATCCAATACAGAAAAAGAGATTAGAAGAAACATTAGGATTAATAGATGAAATTCATGTTGCGTCTTCTTCTATCAATATAGATATGATGCATCAGGATGCAAATAAAGGAAACGCACTTAAAATAATGGCAGAGCACTTTAATATCGCGTTAAAAGACACGATCGCTATTGGAGATGAAGGTAATGATATTACGATGTTTAAGGTGGCTGGCTTAGCCGTTGCCATGTCAAATGCTACTGATGAAGTGAAAAGTCATAGTAATGTCGTTACGTTATCTAATGATGAGGATGGAGTTGCTTATGCTATAAATAACTATGTGTTAAATACATAAATCAATGCTACCTTGTCCTTGAAGAAAGCCCTCCTCTTGACCATGAGGTTATGCCATACGTTAGATATCCATAGTGAGGAAATGGAAGGAAAGGCGGATTGGGTGCTACATGTTGTAGGAGAAATGAATAGTCCAAAGTTAATATTAATGAACAAATACGGGCTACAAATAGACAGATAAATGATATACTTACAATTGTCGGCTATTTTCCTTTACATATTATAACTGTAATGGATAGCGTAACCAGTATAAAGAATAGCCTAAAATAATCATACGAGGAGTATACATAATGAAGAGAAATTTTTGGCTAGTGTTGCTAGCGGCTTTATTGTTTATGATTAGTGCATGTTCCGCACAGGATGAAAATCATGAGGATTATCATTCGGCATCGGATGAAAATACCGGTACAGAAAGCAATCCAAGCGATGAATCAGAAAGTGAGGAAGAAGCCTCAACATCGACACCTGACTCGGCAGACGGTGGATTTGATGTAGAAAGTTATTTAAATGAGCATTATGCAATGGAAAACCTACATTATGTAGCAGAAGCATGGGAAGATGCCGAGGTGGACAAGACGAATTATACCGTTAACATTCTTCCTGATACGAAAGAATTTGGGCAAGAAATAGATGCTATTTTTAAAAATGGCTCGCCTAATGTCGATGATGAACGAACAATAGAAATGTTTGCTATGGCGGAGAAGATAATGGATGATATGCCTACGATTGACGAGACGATTCACATTGATTCCGTTAATTGGGTGTCATATGATGGAAGTAATTCGGTTATGTTAATACAAGATTATGAGAATAGTAATGTACAAGAAGGGAATCAGGATAGCGTACTAACGCAATACTCTAGTGAACAAATCGAATATGCTCGGGTTTGGTTGCAGCTTGGACCTAACCAGGATATTGATGGATTGTATGTTAACTATATTCCAGCTGGTACACCGATTAACCCGATTGATGAGACCAGTGCTAGCTATCCAGAAGATGTTATTCAGCTATCGGGTTCTCGCTTAGTGGATGGTTCGGTAACGTATAGTGGTAATGGAGATGGAACGATTAATATATACAATGTTCCTTTACGCTGGGATGGCCAGTACCCTGCAGGTGAGAAATTCTATACCGATATCATCGACAATACAGCATTAGTGTATATTGACCCAGGTAGTGATGAAAAGGTGGCGGAGCTCATCAAGTTGCTACAGGTTAGTGAATAAAAAAAGCTGGAGGATTACTCCTCCAGCACTAAAGCAACAAGCTGATCCCCCTCATCGAGCGTGAGTTTTTCCTTCAACGTAACCAAGACAATGTTGCCATTTTTCTTTTTAATACATAATGGAGTACCTGTAAATGGCAGGTCTTCCTTAAGGACAGTCTTTTTCTCTTCAATAAAGAAATTCTTTAGTTGATAGCCAATATTAACCTTTTTGTTTAATTCGGTAAAGCTTTCTCCCTCGCCAAATAATAGGTTGGCTTTAATAGAAGGTGGGAGCTCTGCCCCTTTGGAATTCTGCCTTTTAGCAGGGAGGGCAAAGATATTTTGGTAGCCAAACTCTGGAATATACGATTGGCAAACGAGTGCATTGTATGCGACATCGCCTGTCATCGCTAGCATCCTATCATACGGAGTCATATCAATATCGAATTCGCTTTGCTCGGATAAAATTTCCCCATGATATGTTTCTATCCCTAATGTTCTTGCTTGGTGTAACCGGGTATTAGACGTATCGGTAATTAATACCGGTGTCCCCATCTCTTTTAAATGAGCGGCTAATGCAATGGAAAAACTGCTAGCCCCAACCATCACGACACCAGTTGATTCATTATTAGCCAAGCCTAGCTTTCTCGCGATTGGACCAATTGAAAATCCATGTGCACAAACCGTGATCAACACTAGTGCTAAGGTTAATGGTGTTAAGATAGTAGCATTGGAATAGCCATCCTCAACCAGTATTCCTGCAAAATAACCTGAAACCGTCAGTGCGACAATCCCTCTCGGTGCAATCCACCCAACTAGTGCTCTTTCTTTTAAGGTCATTTCTGTACCAATGGTGGAAGTCCAAATAGAAAACGGCCTTACGACAAACAACATAACAAGTACAAAGGCAATAATTGGCCATGTGAAGACATCAACTATCGTTTCTCTTGTAAGGGAAGCCGTAAGTAAAATAAACACGGTTGATGTAAGCATGACAGAAATGTTCTCCATGAAATGGGTCACACTACTGATAGAGTGAACATATTTTTTCGTTCTTGCGAGTGTTAATCCCATCACCGTAACAGCCAGCATCCCAGTTTCATGCATAATCGATTCTCCGATGGTAAAGCAAATGAGCACGAAACAAAAGATGATAGGAGACTTTAGGTATTCAGGGAACCAGCCTTTTCCTGCTAGAAAACTTACTACTATTCCAATCACAATCCCCACTACCACCGCTAAAAGGGAGTCAATAAAGAATGGAATAAAATTATGAAAGCTAAACGATTCTAATGATGTAATCTTAATAATCTCATAGGCAAAGAGGGCAAGCAACGGCCCGATTGGATCAACAATAATACCTTCCCACTTTAAGACAGAAGATACCCGTGAGGTTAATTTTGCTTGTCTTAATAAAGGGATAATAACGGTAGGACCTGTTACGACAAACAGGCCACCAATAATAAACGATATTTCTAAACTAAGTCCTGCAATGAAATGAGCAGCTAAGGAGCCACCAATCCAGGCTAACGTAGTACCAAACGTGACGATTCGGAATACCGACTTCGATACCCCCTTTAATTCCCGTACATCTAAGCTTGTACTACCTTCAAATAAAATTAATGCCACTGCAAGCGAGATAATGGGACTATAAAGACTCCCAAGCGCTTCTTGCGGATTAATTAATCCGAATACCGGACCAATTAATAATCCGGCAACAGACATGATGACAATAGATGGCCATTGAATTCTCCAGGCTAACCATTGTGATAAGATACCGAGTGAAATGACAATAACAATACTAATGAGTACAAATTCTGTATGAATATCTAGTCACCTTCTTATGTTATATGTAAATGATTGGAATAAGCGTATTTTATCACTGGCTTGCTTTATTAGCTAATGTAATGTTTTATTTTTTTGCTAACATAGAAAAATGAATACGACTACTAACATCTTATCCCCAAATTCCTTTTCTATTAGGGTGAAAATAGAAAAGGAAACAGGGCAGACGAGTTCTTTCGTTAATTCTTTGCAAATTCACCATCAATTTCAACGGTTTGAAAGATGTTAATAAACGCTTTGTCATCGTGTTGACGAACGATTTCTTTTATTTTCACGGTCTCATAACGGGTCACGACCATCATTAGAATTTGTTTCTTTTCTTCTGTATAACCACCGAATCCCTCCGTAATCGTAATCCCACGATAAACGGATTGCAGTAATTCCTTTCTAATTTGATCTCCTTTTGATGTCACAATCTGCATGGTTAGTTTGATATGACTGGTGTGAATCGCATCGATAACTTTCCCCGTCAAATAAATAGATAAAAGGGTATATAATGCAATGTCCCAGCTGAAGATAGCACCAGATAGCAGGACAATGACACCATTCATTCCGGTAAGGAGTAGCCCTACACTAATATTACTATTACGGGAAATAATAATCGCGATAATGTCCAACCCACCAGAGGTTCCGGAATATTTCAGTATGATACCGACTCCAATTCCACCAATAATTCCTCCAAAGATGGTTGAAAGCAAAATATCATCCGTTATCGCAACTACCGGTAAAATATATAAAAAGAAAGATAGGGACACGACACAAATCAGCGTATTCACGGTAATCCTCTTCCCTAATTTAACATAGCCCAATAAGAGTAACGGTAAATTAAAGATAAAGGTCAGAATTCCGATATCAAGTGGCGTAATGAGTCCAACTAAAATAGCTATACCACTAACGCCACTACTTAAGATACCAAAAGGGACCAGAAAGAAATTAAAGGCAAATGCAACAATAAAGGATCCGATGATGACGATTATATTTTTCATGATGTAACTCTCCCTAGTGTATGTAAATTAGTATCTTTAGTTAAAATTCTGCTGAATCATCTAAATGGGCGTTGTCTGCCTGTGAACTACTAATTTACAGAAATAATCAAGCTGTTTTCTTGCTCGCTGTATGGTTTCCTCATCTACTATTGGTATTTCCCTCTGTTTATTGATTGTTTGATCCAATAGGTAGAGGCCTTTTAAATTATGCGCCTTTAATGTGGCTAATAGTGGCTTCAGTGTATATTCGAGGGCTAAAAGATGGGAAGGACTCCCACCAGTCATAATCGGAAGGACTGGCTTATGCTTCAACACATCCTGTGGCAGAAGATCAATGAATGCTTTTAACACCCCGGAATAAGCTCCCTTATAAACCGGTGACCCAATCAGGATACCGTGGGCATTTTCGATTAATGCTGTCATTTGTTTTATTTTTGGACTGTTTATATTCATGTCAAAAAGATCTTGATAGGCTACATCCTTTACCGACATATGGGTGACTGAAAATTGTCTCTCATGTAATAGGCTCCCGAAATAACGTAATACCTGCTCGGAGCCAGATAATGTAGCAGTACTACCAGAAATTATCACAATCTCACTCATTCCTATTCTCATCCTTTCCTATTTCCTTGCATTGATTCATTAGAAAACGCACATTCGGCCCTTTTCGTGAATGTGTTTTTTCTTAGCATATACTTCCTATCAGCAAAAAAATCCCTTATTCTTCTAATGAGAATAAAGGGATTTTACATTGTTGTATGTAATCTCTTATCTCTCAAGAATAATCTCGTCGGAATTAGCACCTTTCTGACATGCTATATCAGAGGTTGCTGAAGCGTCATCGGGCCTGGTCCCTCGACTTCTCTTGATAAGAAGTAGTGGTATGCAATTATTGTTATATTCTATTCGAACAATTCCTATCAGTCAAGTAGGAATTAATGATTGACAAGGTGGAAAGGGTTACTTTATGATAGAGGAAATAATCAAATAATTTTTGATCTTATCAAGAGAGGTGGAGGGACATGGCCCTTTGAAGCCTCGGCAACAGGTTCTTTCATAAGAATACTGTGCCAATTCCATCAAGCAATTGCTTGGAAGATAGGAGAGTGCATACTTATTTTTAGTAGTTATCTCTTTTCCTATCTAGGGAAGGAGATTTTTTTATGTTTTACAGATAGAACACAAGTGGATGAGGAGGAAGTTTTATGAAGTACGGATTTTGGTTACCGATTTTTGGCGGGTGGTTACGTAATGTCGAGGATGAAAAGATGCCACCAACGTTTGACTATGCAAAGAAAGTAATTCAATCAGCAGAAAAATGGGGCTATGATACTACCTTAATTGCGGAGCTTTACTTGAATGATATTAAAGGCACAGACAAGGATTCCTTAGAGGCATGGTCTCTAGCCGCAGCTTTAGCAGCAGTAACAGAGAAAATCGAGATCATGACAGCGGTTCGTCCCGTGTTTCATAATCCAGCTGTTACAGCAAAAATGGCGGCAAACATCGACCATATTAGTAATGGACGCTTTACCTTAAATGTTGTTTCTGGCTGGTGGGCCGAGGAGGCGAAGCAATATGGTGGTGATTTTACCGCACATGATGAAAGATATGACCGAACAGCAGAGTTTATTGAGATTCTGAAAGGATTATGGACGGAGGAAACCTTCTCCTATCAGGGCCAGTTTTATCAAATAGAGAACACCAAGCTTTCCCCTAAACCTGTCCAACGGCCAAACCCAATTTTATATGCGGGTGGCGAAAGTGAGAAAGGGAAACAAGTCATTTCATCGCTTTGTGATGCGTATGTCATCCATGGACATACGGTGGAGGAAGCACAAGCCAAGATTGCTGATATGAAACAGCGTAGACAAGAAGCAGGACGAGAGCCTTTCCGCACAATTGGGATGGCAGCCTACGTCATCTGTCGTGATACAGAGGAAGAAGCACAGGAAGAATTAAAACGAATCACAACCGTCCATGATCTAAGTGGATATGCAGGATTTAAAGACTTTACATCGAAATCAGAACTGGAACAGCAGATTCAACTACAGGATTATTCCGTATCCAATCGAGGAATTCGTCCAAATCTGATTGGCACACCGGAGCAAATTGCGAAACAAATCATCGCCTTTGAGCAGGTAGGGGTAGACTTACTATTGTTACAATGCTCCCCACAGCTAGAGGAATTAGAGCGATTCTCACAACAGGTAATGCCTAAGGTAGAAGAATTACGCTCCGCATTAACAGATTAGAAGCAGGGGGTTTTTATGATGAGTAAAATTTATGTGATACATGAGAATAGTGAATGGACAGAGCATTTATTCAAGCGATTGGAAGAGTTAGATTTACCCTATGAAGATTGGAATCTAGTACATGGCACGGTGGACCTTACCTCCGTTCCACCTGAAGGAGTTTTTTATAGCCGTATGAGCGCCTCCTCCCATACAAGGGGACATCGCTTTGCTCCAGAATTAACAAGTGCGGTTCTTTCCTGGTTGGAGCATCATGGCAGGGTCGTCATTAATGGAAGTCGTGTCCTTCAGCTAGAAATAAGCAAGGTCCTACAATATTTGGAGCTTGAGAAATTCGGAATTAAGACCCCGAGAACGATTGCCGCAGTTGGAAAAGCTGATATTTTAAAGGCAGCGAAGGCATTTGAAGGGAAGAAATTTATTACCAAGCATAACCGAGCAGGAAAAGGGCTTGGTGTACAACTTTTCACTTCGGTGGAGGCATTAGAGCAATATTTAGATGGGGATAGCTTTGAAGAACCAGTCGATGGCATCACATTGCTTCAAGATTATATCGAGTCCCCGGAATCCTATATCACGCGTTGTGAATTTGTTGGCGGGAAATTTCTCTACGCCGTTCGCGTTGATACGTCAGAAGGTTTTGAACTATGTCCGGCAGACGCATGCACAATAGATGATCTCTTCTGCCCAGTAGGCGAAGAAAGCTCCCAACCAGCAAAATTCCAGATAAGAGAAGGCTTTAACCACCCGATCATCGAAAAATATGAACAACTACTAGCAGCTAATCACATTCATATCGCTGGAATTGAATTTATTGAGGATAAAGATGGCAATATTTTCACCTATGATATTAATACGAATACAAATTATAACAGCGAAGCAGAAGCTAATGGTGGGATATATGGAATGCTTGCGGTTGCAGAGTATTTAGGGAAGGAATTGGCGAAGGTAGTAGAGTAGATTTGTAGAGTGTGTGGGTAGGCTTGGGCTCGTGCGGGTGTAGGTGTATTTCGCGCGAGGTAGTGAATGTGGCGTGAAAGGTGATGGGAGTCGCGCGAAAATGGGAGAAAGTGTCGCGAGTTAAAGGGTTTCTCGCGCGAAAAGGGTAGAAAGTCGCGCGAGAGTAAGTTTGATTGAGAACGGAAAGTAGAGTTCGCGCGGGGAGAAGTAAAAAAAGCGCGGGCCTGTGGTGAAATCGCGCGGGGTAGTGAATGTGGCGCGAAAAGTGATGGGAGTCGCGCGAAAATGGGAGAAAGTGTCGCGAGTTAAAGGGTTTCTCGCGCGAAAAGGGTAGAAAGTCGCGCGAGAGTAAGTTTGATTGAGAACGGAAAGTAGAGTTCGCGCGGGGAGAAGTAAAAAAAGCGCGAGCCTGTGGAGAAATCGCGCGGGGTAGTGAATGTGGCGCGAAATAGGATAAGGTTCGCGCGAAAAGGGAAGAAAGTGCCGCGAGTTTAAGTGATTCCCGCGCGAAAAGGAATGAATCTCGCGCGAAGTAGTAGTAAAACTTCGCGCGATTTCTTTCCATGTATAAATGAATTAAAATGCTGCGGTCCATCCACCATCTGCGGTGATGACTGTACCATTTACAAAGCTAGATTCGTCGGATGCTAGGAATAATGCAACTTGTGCTACTTCTTCAGGTTTTCCAATGCGTGGGATAACACCTTGGACTGGTTTGGTGCGCTCCATTCCAAATGGGTTAATGTTTTTCATGGATGCAGAAATGTTGGTTTCCACTGCACCTGGAGCTATTGCATTACAGCGGATGCCTTTTTGTGCATACATGTAGCCGGTATTTTTAGTAAGACCAATTACCGCGTGTTTAGAGGCTCCGTATGTTGCACCAGCATGGGCACCATTCATGCCACCTGTTGAAGCGGTGTTGATGATGTTGCCTTTTCCTTTTTCCAAGAAAATAGGAATGGCTTTGCGCATGGCACGCATAACACCCTTCGTATTAATGTCGAAAATTAAATCCCAACGCTCGTCCAAAATATCGCCAACAGGTTCAAAGCCATCCATAATACCAGCATTGTTAACTAAAATGTCTAATGTTCCAAATTCATTTACTGCTGTGTCAATCATGTTATCGATGTCTTCTTGTTTTGCGACGTTTACTTGAATAGCCTTCGCTACTCCACTGTTTTCTTTGATACCGCTTACAACCACTTCCGCACCGTCCAGGTTTAGATCGGCAACAATCACTTTAGCACCTTCACTAGCATAAAGCTCTGCAATAGCCTTCCCCATTCCAGATGCTGCACCAGTTACAACGGCAACTTTGTCTTTTAATTTCATGTAATCTCCTCCTATACTTGTCAAAAATAATGAACATGTGTACAGTAAAATTATACGACAGCTCTTCGTGATTAACAAACAACGAAAAGTCGGAAAAACGTTGATTAGTCAACACTTTAGGAAGCATATGTTGATTTTAGGGGTGAAAAAATTTGAAACATGATTTAAGAGTGATCAAAACGCAGGAAAGTTTACGCCATGCTTTGTTGGAATTATTGAAAAAGAAGCCTTTAGAGGATATTTCGGTAGCGGAGTTATGCCGCTTAGCACAGATTAATCGTGGGACATTCTATTCGCATTACAAGGATGTACATGAAGTATTTAAGCGCTATTTAGAAGTGATTGTGGATGATTTTAGACGGGCTTACGAGGAACCGTATCTTAAAACAAGTTTTAAGATAGAAAAAATGAGTGCAGACATGATCCAAATTTTCCATCATGTGAAAAAATATCAATCCTTCTATCAAATTGTCTTTGACCGACAGATTCCGATGATGTATTATTATTTGCTTTTTGATACGGTTCGTTCGTTTATACAAGAATCACTTGAGCAGTCCAAGCTAGTACCGGATAGTACAGTACATATCGATTATTTAATTAGCTACCAGTCCAATGCCATCCTCGGATTGTTAATGGAATGGCATCGACAGGATTACCAATCATCCGCTGAAGAATTAAATGAACAATTAATCATGATTCTCTCGCTTAATAGCCCGTTTCGAGCAGGGCGGGGTTAGGATATATTTGTTTTTAAAAATTCCATATCTTCTTTGGTCAAGGGCTGTTGGTTAATGGTTAGGGAGCTTGGCTTGGTGATGTATCCATTCTCTAAATCTTTTTCTGGTAGGTAGCTCGGAATGGGGTAATCGACCAGGTTTCCGGCAATATCATAAAAAAGATAGCCCTCTTTTTCGTCGTAAAGAAATGAGTTAATTTTCATATTTGGTGTTATAAATAAGGTCATTTTCTCCTCATCATTCCAAATCATCTTGATGAGGACTTTTTTCTTTAGTTTCTTTTCTACTAATGCTTTCCATGTGGTTAATGAGATTTCCATTGTTGTTCCTCCGAGTTATTGATGTGTTTTAGTTTACCACGAATGAGGTAATTATTCTCTTCTCATACTATAGATGGATGTCTTATTACGGTCATAAGGAAGATGAACTGATGGAAGAATTTAAGTTAACCGCGGAGGATGGGCTAGAATTATCTGTAGCGTTGTTTGAGGCAGTTAGTCTGCGGGAGTATGAGCCTGCTTCGGGAGAATATGTGGCCGTGTGGGGAGAGGATGAGCCCGAAGTGAGAGAAGATGCGCCCGTGCGGGGAGAGGATGAGCCCGAAGTGGAAGAAGATGCGCCCGTTCTGAGAGAAGATGCGCCCATCTGGCGAGAGGATGAGCCCAAAGTGAGAGAAGATGCGCCCGTCCTGGGAGAGAATGAGCCCAAAGCGGAAGGAGATGCACCTGCCCTCCGGATACATACGCCCAAAGTAAAAGAAGATGCGCCCGCCCCGCAAGAACATACTAAGAAATCAAAAGCAATAGTTCAAATCATTCATGGTGCGAACGAGCATAAGGAACGGTATTATGATTTTGCTAACTATTTGGCTAGGCATGGGCTAACTGTCATTATTTCCGATACACGGGGGCATGGTTATTCTGTTAGTAAGGATTATCCATTAGGGTATATGAATGGTGTGGAAGAGATTGTGGCAGACCAGCTTCTTATTACGCGCTATGTGAAAGAGCGGTTTCCTAATCAGGATGTTTATTTAGTTGGTCATTCCCTTGGGTCTATCTTTGCTAGATGTTATCTGCAGGAGCATGATCATGAGATAAAGAAGCTAGTATTAAGTGGAACCGCTAATTATGTACCAGGGGTTAGCCTTGCTCTTATGATTGGTAGCGTGCTTTCGTTTTTCTCTGGTAAGCATGGCTATAGTAAAATCCTCCGTGATATGGGTGGCAATAGCGAGGACAATTCCTGGCTTAGTTATAATGAGGAAAATATCGAGAATTATCTTCTTGATCCTTTGTGTAATTATGAATATCAAAACAGTGCCACCTTAACGGTATTTAGCGCAGATCGTGAGCTACATCGCTTTCACAAATATCAATGCAGGAATCCGGAGCTGAAGATTCTTAGTATCGTTGGGGCTGAGGATCCGATTACAGGTGGAGCGAAAGGGTTGATGGATTCTTTAGGTTCTTTGCGAAAAGTGGGGTATAAGCATATTACGAGTAAGGTGTATCCGAGGATGAAGCATGAGGTGTTGAACGAGGTGGAGAATGCGGTTGTTTATCGGGATGTGCTGGAATTTTTATTGGAGTGAATATTCTTAATGCCGTTATAGGGCTGTCAGTTTTCTATGCTAATGTAGTCGCTACAAGCAATCTAAGTTGGCCATTTTGATGTATGATGAAAAAAGAAGTAAGCGCGATTCATTGAACTTGGGGCGGTTACTTCTTTTATATTGGATATGGAATTTTCCGTAAAAGCTAGACAAAATGGAACATCTAGGATTCGGAATTATCTTTTCCTCGCTTCTTCTCGATAAAAACCCAGCATAGTAGAATACCCAAAATAATAGGACTACTAGTGTTGCGAAATATTTTTGACCTATAGGAAGATAAATTCCCAATAGAACAGCAATGATGAGAAAGGGTGGTAAAAGTATTCCGTATTTTTTCCAGTGCATATGATGTTCACTCCTTTATCATCATATTTTACCACGAATAAACAGATTATTCTTTCATTATCCTGAGAACTTTTCTCTAAAATAAGCCGCAGCCTGTATCATCTTAGCCCCATACCAAAACATCTCCCCGTCGACAATGACTGGTTGTACATCGGGTAACATCGCTTGAAATTCTGTTATATGTTTTTCCCGGAATGGGTATGGTTCGGTGGCTAATAAGATGAAATCAAGCTCTGCTTGGCGAAAATCTTCTTCTGTGACTGCTGGATATCTGCCTTCCAGCGCTGTGAAGGGGTTAGTAAAGCCCATTTCCGTAAGTAACGATTGAATGTATGTGTCTTTTCCCACGACCATGTACGGCCTTTGCCAAATGACATAGGCTGCGCGTTTGCCCTTTACATTTGGTAGATGTGAGATTTCACGTTGAATTCCTTCTACTAGATTGGTAGATTCCGCCTCTCGCTCGGTTAATCTTCCCACATCAGCAATCATCCGATAAACATCTGCAATGCTTTTCACTTCAAAGACGAAGACAGGGTAAAACTGCTCAAGCGTCTCGACAATCTCCTTCGTATTCTCTTCTTTTTCCGCGATAATAAGATCAGGCTTTAAATCATGAATGCGGTCAAACTTAATTTCCTTTGTTCCCCCAATGTTTATTGCTTGTTGGACTTTGTCCTTTGGATGAATGCAGAATCGTGTGCGTCCAACGATTTTATCCTCCAGTCCTAGGTGGTACATCGTTTCGGTGATGGCTGGGACTAGGGAGATGATTCGTTTTGGTGGGTGGGGTAATGGAACTGTTCTTCCAATATGGTCTTTTATCGTCAGCATAGTGAACCTCCTATTTATAATAATATAAACTTTAAGTCTAGCAAGTATAATTTATTCTAAAGATAACGATTACTTCAACCGGAAGGGAGAGCATCTTGGTTATAATCCCAAATTTCATTGATTTTATGGCTAATTAACAATATTAGTATAAATTATAAAGTGAATTCCTAATTGCCTACTATATTACTATGTATTTTGTTAATATTAATTTACCACAATAGAAGAATAGGGAATATAAAAACGGAAAGTATGTTATTTCTAATTTCGTATGCTAATCATAAAAAGGGTTTACTATGTTGGGCCTTATGTAGATTTGTCAGTATTTGTTATTAACTTACATATTTATGTTTAATTTTATTGTAATATTGCAACGAAATAAATAGCCTTAAAATGTCTTTTTGGTTAGAAACGATAATTTACTAGTTCATTTATCACGATTTCGTTCATGATTTTCAATTAATCTGTGATAAAATAACTACATAACAAGAAAATTTTAACAATCGAGTCAATTTCATAATTGCTCTTTTTAAAAATACAGAATCCTACAGAATTTCTAAAATGTATTTTTAAAAACAGAAATCATGCTACTTGTTGCTGATTTAATTGTACATTAATTCGGTCTGCGGCTAACTTTGAAGCATTATAAATAAGGGTTACCATGTCAAAATGAATTTTTGCACGTTTCCCAGTACGATAGCGAACATTGTTCAGTTGAAAGAATTCTTTCAGATAGGCATTAACCCGTTCTACGGCAGTACGACGTTTGAAAATGTTTTTCCATGCTTGTGACCCGCGTGCTGGTGCGGTATATCTGCGAAGGTCTGAAGTGATTTTCACTTTATAAACCTTTTGGCAAATACCTTCATTAGCTAAGGGACAGTCGCTGCATTCCTTTGGTCTTGTGTATTTCAATGTTTCATATTTAGGATCAAAACTATCATAACGATAAGAATGCTCTCTGAAACAAGTTGGGGCAAAGTGTTTATCATAGCCAATGATTTCCCCTTCATTTCGCTTATTATACGCGATGACGGATTGTTGTCCCATTCGATGTACCTGCTCGTATATGGGTTCATAGTCATAGCCCGCATCCATTGTTTGATAACGTAATGGAAGGTGAAGGCGTTCCTGAATTCCTTTCAGTAAAGGGATAGCTGCCTTACCATCATTTAGACTCCCAGATGAAAAAAGAGCCTGTAGAATGTATTGGCTTGATGTACCAACGGCTAAATGACCTTTGTAGCCAAACCAAAAAACATTTTGTCCTTCTGAGTTCTTTTTCACGCCCCATTTAGGGTCTTGGGGAACTTCGGCACGTAGTTCGGCTAGGGGAACATCTAATTGGGCCACAATTTTTCTATCATATAAAGGTAAATTGGCTTCCGTTTCAGCTTGTTCTTTAAGCCACCCGTCACGCTCATCTTTTGATTTCCGACCACGTTTTTGGGGTTCAGATTTTGGCTTTTCTTCTTTTGGCTGCGCTTGGTCTCGTGCTTCAAAATGGGTTGCATCAATGGCCACTGTATCATCCGTGATGAAACCTTCTGCAATAGCCTGGAGGACCACTTTTTCTTGTTCTTTCTCAAGGATATCGCTTTCCTCCAATTTCGTTATGAGACGTGAATAGGAGGATTCTGAAGGCACATGATCAGAAACCAAAAAGCCACAATTTAACTTAAAAGCTAGATCATCATGAAGACGTTTTATAAGATCCTTCATCGTAGGGATGCGCTCTATGTATCTTACAAAGGTGGAGATAATCATGGCTGCATAGTTTAGTTCTTCCGGTGCACCCAACCGTGATTTTTTCGCCACTTGATGGTACATCGAATCCAAATCTACCGCTGAAATAATGGCTTCATATTTTTGGGTAGGTTCCATGTCAAATAATTCCTGTATGCCAAATAGGCTAGGTTGTCGTATAATAGTCATAAGAAGTACTCCTCCAGTCTTTTTATGGTTTGTGGTCAACTACCATTATACAAGATTTGGGGAGGTACTTCTTTTTTTATCTCTTAAACCCCTTGATACACAAGGGCTAAGAATTATGAAATTCATTCAATCTAAAATTTTTTAGACAAAAATCGAATTTGGATATATGTATTGAAGTCTAATTTGAAAAAGTCTATGAAACTAATAGAAAGGGTGATAACTTTGCAATTAGAAAAGCTAAAAAGTAGAAAATGGAAATTCTCACCAATCCCAAATATAGAGGAGTCTAGCTTTAATAAATCGTTAGAGTGGTTTCATGATATGGGAGTAAATGGATTAACGAGAGAAAACATACAAAATTCACTTGATGGTCGTCTGTTACACGCTGAAGGACCGGTAGTCTTGAAAATAAAAACTGGAAGTATTAATAAGAATGATATCCCTGGGATTGAAGATGTAATAGAACGAATTTTAAATCTTGAAGGACGTAACAATTACACAAATGAAACAATTAATCATATGAAAATGAAGATTAATCAGGAAGATGTTAGATATATATCTTTTGAAGATATAAACACTAGGGGATTAACAGGTGCAAAAAATGGACAGAGCAACTCCAAAAAAGATACATGGGGTATTTATGCATACAATAAAGGGGTTCACTTTGAAGAGGATAATAATGAAGTAGAGGTTTCAAGGGGAGGATCTCATGGTATTGGTAAAATTGCTTCGAATGCTGCATCTGATTTGCACGTTATGTATTTTGCTAACTGTGATGAGAATGGGGAACAACATTTAGGCGGAACAGTACAATTGATTGAGCATATGTATGAGGGTCAGGCTTTTAGATCTACCGGCTATTTTACTGATATTGAGCTTTTAGGAAATAATATTTCGAAGTTTTATCCATATGAGAATCACTTCCATGACGTATTTAAAAAAGATACAAGAGGATTAAAGATCATAATCCCATATTTTCGAGCAGATTATGATGACGAAAGGTCCATCATTAAAAGTATTTGTGATAGTTTCTTTATATCGATTATAAACAATAAGTTGGAAGTCCATGTGAATGAGAAAGTAGTTTCAAAAGATACAATATTAAATTATGTGAGAGATCAAGCGTATTATAACCAAGATATTACGGAGGCAAAAAAGGAATTTACTCCTTTGTATCTAGATACATATTTGAATGCGCCTTCAGAGGAGATCGTTGTATCAAATGGAGAAGAGGACTTTCATTTTAATCTTTATTTTACGTATGATGAAAGAATTCCAAAAGGGAGAGTAGCGGTTGTACGAACGATTGGGATGAAGATCGAGGACTTTACGGTTAAAGGAAATGCTACTAAACCATTCAATGCAGTATTAATAGGTGGCCCTAATGAAGATGCCTATTTAAAATCGCTTGAAAATGAATCACACACGAAGCTGACTAAAGACCACTTTAACGATGCAAAGTTAAAAAGGCTAGCTAAGAAGTTTATAAATAATCTATCAAAGGAGATTGCTAAGGTAATTGAGGAGGCAATAAAGAAAAACAATCCTACAGATGGTCCAATGAATACAGAAGATATTCTCTATGTGGTAGAAACCCAATTTAAGAAAGACTTAGAGAATTCACTAGGTACTGTCAAAATAAATAAAGGTAAGACTCTAGTGAAGACTACCGGGAAGCAGTCAAAAAAGGAAAAGCGTAATAAAAGAGTAGATAATGGGCAAAAAGTAGATAATAAGAAAGATCTTACTAAGAGAAAACGTGATCCCTTAAAATGGCAAAGGAGCAATGATGAATTTGATAACACAATTGCAGAAGGAAAAGAGCGGTATAGTGCGCATCCAGAGATAGTAGAAAGGGTAATTTTGAATGATAAAGAATTGATTAAATTCGATTTTGCCAAAAGTGATCAACTAGGTGCAGCAAAAGTTTGTGATATTTCTCTATCGATTATCGATGGGATGGGTACTGAATATAAAAATGAATTTAAAATACAGGACAATTATCAGGAAATTATAGACATTAATGCTGGACAATCCTGTGATTTTAATAAAAATGTAATTAAAAATGTCCAAATTGAAAATGGAGTTGCTCAGCTCAAGTTAAAGCTAAAGAATACGTTCAATCGATCTTTGAAGTTTGTTTATTATGTGGAGGTGTAATAAGTGATTTATCGAAAAGATGCTAACTTTCCATACCCTGTCTTATCCAACACATCTCACAGTTATGAAGCGGGTGGTTTCGACCTGGATGTAAATGTAAGTGAGAATGTAGATTGCTTTCATTTTGACTTTACTTATGAGATTGATTCTGAATTTATAATTAGTCTATTAAAGAGAAGGAAGGCCCAATTAATCTTAATTATCCAATCTAAGGATAATAAATTTTTTAGACTAGAGCCAGGACAAAGAAATGTGAGAATTCATAAATCTCGTATATCCCTTAATAAACGTACTTCCATCCAATTACATATACAAGCTTTACAAGATGTCAATTTTGCTGACAATAATGATTTGGCTGAATTCTACATCCAATTTAAAGAAGAATTGAATGTTCCTAAGTTTTCATTATTAGGATATTCAAATGTAATTGTATTTGATGGTAGTATTACAAAACCTTTTGATCTTTTTGAAAAAAAGGTAGATGAGAATTTGAAATCTGATATAAAGATTGAGCTTGGACAAGAAACCATCATAATTCATTATAAAAAACCGGAATATCAATTTAACCATCTTCCCAAAAGTAATGTACTAAATAACCCTTATATCTATACAGGTTTATCTAAAGCTCTACATACCTTTATATTAAATAATAGCGAAGATGGAGATGTTGATTTAGAAAGCTTAGATGAACCGGACGGGTCCCTAGATTTGAAACTTTATAATTTGATGAGGAAAAAGAAGGTTACAAAAGTGAATATGGATAATATTGATGAAGTCATATATTGGATTTCTGATCGTATTATTGAAAGATACACTTCTGCATTAGGAGGGTTAGTTACTGATGGAAATTAGATTATTAGCAAAAGGCTATAAGTCATTTGTTGGGTTATACCAGGATTTTTTAGAAGATAGAATAAACTTAAATGATGATTATTTTTCTAACGAGGTTGTCTATATTAGAGAGGCCCCTGATTTTCCAATATATTTAGGAAAGGGAAGTGAAGAAGAAAAAAGAGAAAAATTCCTTAAAGCATTTCATGTAATCTCTCAATCTTATTTAGATATGGATAGAGAACTAGTTTTAGATGAGAGATTTTGGCATTCTTTACTTTTGACACAAAAAAGAGAGTTTATTTTAAATCATTATCCTGAGGTTAAAGAAGGAATTAGTAAGTTTAATAATGTGGTACTAAAAAAGTTTGATTGGGAGAATTATATTTATAAAAGTATACTCGGAGCTCAATATATTATGGACAATACTAGTAATGCTGATGAGCGTGAGAGATATTATGAATTAGTTATTGAGAACTTAGATCTTTATAATTATATTATTAAGTATGAGATTTTTCGTAATGATAAATTCTTAATGAATATATTAGATATAATAGATGAACTAAAAATATCAAAAGTATTAAAGGCAAAAATAAAGGGGCGCGAAGATCTTGGAGATGATGAACGTTATGGAAGACGAGTAATATTTGAGTTTAATAAAAGTTATCCGGTGATTATGGCTCCAATGCTTGAGAAAGAAGATTTAAAAAAACAATTTCTTACGTATCTGAGTTATTACTATGATATATCACAATTGATTTCAAAAGAAGAGGATAGCAAAGTTAGAATTGGAATATAAAATTTATATTCCAACCATCCTGACAACATTCCTTTTCAAGTTGAATCTGCTAATCTTTTCTTTGGAATTAATATCTCTAATATAACTAAAAATGAAAAAATGGGTAAGCAAGATGGCTTATTCGCTGTTCTAGATAAGAAAATCAAGCAACAAGAGGAATTTAATATTGTAAATTAGCACATTATCCCAGACATCTAATTTCACTTTAATCCAGTTAGAAATCTGAAATAATGTGCCGACTTTTTCACTTTAATTCAGTTTTGAAAATTAATATGCAAATTCTTTCAGACGCGCATTTGAAAGAAAATCCCCCTAAAAAGGGAGATTAAATGCAGGTATTAAATCCATTTGTAAAACACGTACCCTATACACTTCAAATAGGCTGAGTGTAAATGTGACTTCATTTTCAATCGTTATCAACCAGTCAGGGCTATCTTTCTCCATACAAGTTCTAAAATAACGATTCTGAATACGTATTTCAACTGACATTCCTTGTACTATTTCATAGGCTTGCTGACCAATCCATATATTCCATTCTTGCTTACCAAAATCAAAAAACATGATTCCACGACGCATCATAAACCACCCTCTTCGGCAGCCAGGCGAACAATTTCTTCATCTATTTGTTCTTTCTTCAGTTGCGCCCCATATAAAAGGCTATTGATAGTTAATGTATTAATAACTCGAGGCCATCCTTGGGACCGTAGAGCGATTGCCTCAAAGGCAGTTGCTGTGAAAATAGGCATTTTGGATCCTGCCATTTTCAAATGGTGATCAATATAGGCGGATACATCCTCTTTACTTAATGGCTGTAGTTGATACCTCATGATGACTCGTTGGGCTAATGGTCGATGGTGATTCAGATTCAGTCGCGTTTTTAAATGTGGCAAGCCCGCTAATATAAGGATAAAAGGATTCGTTGAATCCATCTGAAAGTTAAAAAGAATAGCTAGATCCTGTAAAAAGGCATCTTTTGCCATATGCATCTCATCTAGAATAAAGACAGGTGTAACCTTGCGTTCCTGATCCATTCGTTCAATTCCTTGTTGGATTTGGCGAAACAGATCCACTTTACGAAACTTCGGATCCTCCCCCAAACCGTAAGCCAATCCCCGATAAAAGTCCATCACGCCACCCGTAGACAATGGGAAGTAAACCACATGATATAATGCTGGGTTAAGGGACTCCTTAAATGACCGCAAAGTAAATGTCTTTCCAGCACCGGGATCGCCGATAACTAACCCAATCCCTTTGGATTTCCGTAAATATTCCAGTCCATTCAATGCCTCCTGATATCCTGCGGACGGGAAGGCTTCTGCTTGGTTCATATCTTTGGAAAATGGTGTTTTTGCTAGGGAATAAAATGATTTATACACGATTCATTTCCTCCCCCTGATCTGTTGTTTCCGATACGGCGAATGGCGATTGTCTTCGCTTAATATGAGCGTTGTCATGCATAGAGACTGGAACGGCTTCAACTACCTTCTTTCCATCCTTGAAAATATAGACAGCTTGTTCATCCATTCTAACTTCAATCTTTTGACCAATATAGTGAGAGGGTACCTCGTATAATTGTTTGTCCAACGTAATTGTACCATCCAATTTTACCTTTCTTTCTGCCCGTTTTAAGAAAATGGTATCTAAAATGGATAGGTCCTCTAAAAATGTGATATGATCTAGTTGGGAATGGAACACTTCGTGTGGTGTTTTCCCATCTAGAGAGGCATGTGGCTTTCGGTGGTAATCCTCCTCAAGCCACTGCCAAAAACGTTCATTTAATTCCTCTAGGGAATGAACCGGATCACTTTTTAACAGTGGATAAAAACGTGTTTGTATGGTTTTAAATAATCTCTCGATTTTCCCTTTGCTTTTAGGATCATAAGGCTGCGTGTGTGCTAATGTAATCCCTAATTGGGCACATGCATATTGCAGCGTATCAGACCGATAAATTTTGCCGTTATCCGCATAAATGATGGTCGGTTTCCCACGTCGTATCAACGCTTCCCTCGTCACTTCACGCAATCCATCGAATTTCTCGGAAGAGAAAAATTGTGCGTAAGGTACAAGCCTGGAACAGTCATCAATATATGCAATAAGAAACGTTTTCTTCGCTTTTCCATTGATTTGAATATATGGACCGTGTGACAAATCCGCCTGCCACAATACATTGACCTTATCGTGGGCAAATCGTTTCCGTTCTTTTTCTGGATGATAGCTCGTATGATATCTACCAGCTAACTTATGTTCTTTTAGGAGCCTATTGATGGTGGCGTATGAAACGTCGTGCTTTTGTATTTCCCCACGTTTAATCAGTTGGTCGTAAAAAACACTGACAGGCATATGGAGAAATTCCCTTCGTATTTCTAAAATATGATCCTTATCATCTGGCGATAGTCTTCTAGAATCCCCACGATCGGAACGCCTTTTTGGTTTCAAAGCATCAAAACCATTCCTACGGTAATGAAGAAGCCATTCTTGCATGGTTTTAGCTGCAACCTTCCGTTTCCCATAGTAAGGAACCTGGTGGATTTTCCCCTCCATTTCTTGAAAATATTCCTTTGGCTTCATTTGCCCATTCAAAAGTGGGGCAATCAAGCCATAACGAAATAAAGCAATTTCTTCCCGTGTTTTCTCATTCATGAATTTTTCCTCCTTTTTATAAGAAGGACAACCGGTTATCCATTGCTTTTATTCTACTTTTTTCATCAATAGTTTCATAGGCAAGACTTATGTGGGATTAATACTATTTTTTTATTACGAAAAATATGGTAAAATTAATTTGCCCATAAAGTATGATGATAAATGACCCCAGCTCCTTCGAAAGAAGGATGATTCTCCAAAATCAAGGATCATTTTCATATATTTTAGGGCTTCTTTTTTGAGTCTTTTTGAAAACCCCAATTGATGCCCTAAATCCACAAAAAAGCTATGTATCCAATGAAGCTGTTCATAAAAGCGTCTGACGTGCTGGGCTAATTGCTGACGGCTTTCATTCACTTTCTTCCCCTCCAAGAAACGAAGTACCCTATCAATAATCGTATGTAATGTATGTTGGAAATAAGGAATAAGAAAATCAGGTAAAATAGAGATATTGACCTTGCAAACCAAGCATTTGAAACGACAAATTGGAATCCGCAGTTCCCTTTGTTCATCTATTCCATAGCGCCAATAGAAGCCGTTACGATGAAGATTTCCCTGTGAAATGCAGTTACAATTGGGGCATCGGTCAAATGTTGGAAATTCATTCTCTTTTTCCCTTGCCCCATACTCTTCAAGGCCAATTCCAAAATTAAATGAAATGATCATAAAAAAACTCCCCCTTATAATATGCAAAAAATTTAGCATATTGTGTCAGGAAAGTACAGTAATCATACTGGAGGAATTTGATTTAAATAGGCCAATTTTGGATGGGATAAAGTGATGCTTTACATTAATATAGAGGAACAAGTTGAGCTTCTAGCTTACTTGAAAAATATGAATTAGAATTTATTGGCCATCAAGATAAAGTTTGCTCTTTTTGGGTTATAGGTGATAATAGAATTGAAGCATATTTAAATCATTAAAAGGATTAGGAGATTTATATTAGATCTAAGTCGTCTGGTGATAGGTCATCGAAACATAAGCTGATTGGTTTTGATATAAATAGTGGAAAAGTATTGCTAAAAATTGTCAGCGTTATTATTAGTCAATAAAATAGAAACTATTATGAATTATAACTTATAACTTATAACTTACAGTATAAAAGGGTGGGGATTATTTATGGGGTATCAAAATAACGAAATAACTAGAAATGACTTTGAAAATGAGATTTTGGAAATGGAAAAAAAGTACTTTGAAAAATTGAGAAATGTAATAGAATCATCAGAGTTTATTAATGACTTATTATTAATTGAAAAAGAAATTAAAGAGAACTATCCTGAATTTAGAGATATTTGGGATTTGAAAAACAAGATAAAGATACCTGCTGAAAGAGTAGTACTTCATCATATATATACACAATGGCATTCTGAGATTCAGGGAATATACCCTTCCCCAGTTAGTTCTGATGTAGGAGTCCGGATGGAAGATGCAGTTATTTGTGTAGATATAAAGACAATTGATACAAATGGTAATAGTGGGGATATTAAGTCTACTCAAGTGGAAAAAAATCAAACGTCATTTGTTAATAAAAATTACCCATATATTTCTACAGTCTCCAATTTAAAATCAATAGATCATTATTCTAGATTGCCAGTATTAACATATATTGTAAAAATAATATATACAGATGATAATTATAGCTTTAAACTCTCTAGAGATAATCATCCATCGTTAGTATTAGTTTGTATTCCTAACGGTGAAATTTCTAAATTATTCGATTATAATATAATTGACAATATTAAAACCTATGATTATTTCTCAGAATCTGAAGATAAACGTTTTAAGATGATAGAGATACCATCTAATCTAAATAATAAGGATGAGATTGAAAGTTTTATGGACAATGAATGTGTAAATAAACGTAATTTTAATAAAGTTAGAGTTGGAAATAAGACTGCTTATTTCGACATGGTATCAAGAACTCTCTGGTGGAAGACAACGCATAACAAAAAAAAAGTAATTAGAGCAGTGAAATCAGGTTCAAATGTTAGATTTAATAATGAAATACTAAGAGAAAGAGTAGATACTTATGGAAACGAATGGAAAGGATACCTTGAATTACAGTTACCTTCCCCCTTGTAAAAGGTATTATTTAAAAAGAAATAGCCCCAAACGGGACTATTTCTTTTTAGTGTGCGTCAGGCATGACGACTACCTGAGTGGTTGGTGAAAGTCCACTGTGGGGTACCCATCAACTAACCACTATAAGAAACGAAGGTTCTTATCGCGAGGTAAGGGCAGAAGGATGCGTGTATCAATATCATGGCTCGACGAACAGAAATCTGATACCAAGGCTCTATTGGTGGAAAAGACTTCAAAACAAGTCAAAGTCTGAAAGATGTGCTTAACCCTATCGAGTAAAAGAGGAAGATAGTTGTCTTACCCTGAGGGACTCGCGGACAACTGAGGAGTTCCATATAAAGAAAGCTGGTCTTAAAAGTTTATAGCGAGAAGTCAGCCGATGCAATAGTAGTGACGAAATCATGAAAGGCTGAACAATTTATAGTGTTTTCTACTGAGTATTGCGGACAGATTGAGCCAGAAGTGCGAAGTTTTGAGCCACTGTATGCGGACGTTTGAGCCAGTAATTGCGGAAGGGAGAACCATCGCCAACGCTTTGCCATAATTAGCATAGGTACTGTAGTCCGCCACCATTGACTTAACTTTTGTCCGTTTTGAGGAACAATTGCAGGTTTGTCACAAATAATGCCAAAGAGGCACACCTGCTAAAGTATGATAACACGGACAAGCCGATTCTAAGCATTCGCTGGTGGGGGCCCCGCCCCCTTCCAGCAAAAGCAAAGAAACGGGCGTTACAGTCAATGGCAAGTAGCTCCGCTATGGCTCTGACTCTATAATTTAAGATTAGTTGTACTATTAGTGGCTCTCGCACCGCAAATGGTGGCTCAATGTTCCGCATTCGGTGGCTCAAAACTACGCATAAGCGGCTCAATTCATCCGCAATAAACATTTCTACGTCATAAAATGTACGGTAGATATATTTCTGAATGTGTTAATGAGGAAAGTATGAGCGTATCTCGGAGGGTACTCAAAAGAGAAGTTTCTTACCTTCACGTGAAAGAAAGAATCAAGTGTGGAACTTTTAGAAGAGATTTTAAGCAATAAGTATATGAACCGAATCCGAACCACAAGCCTATAAGCATGTATATCGCAATAAAAGTGCAAGTGGAGTAGATGGGGTGAGTGTAGGTGAGTTGAAAGAATATCTTAATGAACATAAAGGAAAACTTCGTGCTCAAATCCAGAAAAGGAAATACCAACCTTCGCCAACACTTGGAATAATAGACATAAACTCCGCTCCAGATTGCGAGTAATCATTTGGAAGCAATAGAAGACAAGTCCAGCAAGAAGAGAATAAAAGCCCTTGTCCAATCGGCATTTCTGAAGAAGAAGCAAAGGGCTTAACGTACAGTAGAAGGAGGCATTGTTACATTTGACTATCGAAGGTAATTCAAAAAGCATTATCTAAAAAACGCCTAAGGCAAAGGGGGATTCCTTTTGCCTTAGGCTGCTACTTAAAAGTAACACATTGTAATATAAATTGAACCGCCGTATACGGAACCGTATGTACGGTGGAAGGAACTTAACTTTCTTCTCTACTCGATTAGTATTTATTACATATTTGCAACTAAATTCTTTTCACTTTGAGTGGTACCTAAGAGAAGGTTATCTTTATTACATATAAGTTGTTCTTTTATACACTCTGCGATCTTGTATGATAGCAACACTGGTACTGCATTGCCAACTTGACGATACTGACTGTTTAGACTTCCTAGGAATTCAAAATTATCAGGGAAAGTTTGTAAAATAGCACATTCTCTTACAGATAGACGTCTTAACTTATTGATGTGAATTTCTGGTCCGGATGCTGTTATTGTATCACTAGGACGTTCCCAATTAGTTATTCTAAGAGACTGCTCATATCTAATCTCTTTTTCTTCATATTCAGTTACAAGTTTATCGAATTTATTATCGAAACCAAGCAATTCTTTTAATTTCCACCAATCTTCAGGCTTTGGGATAGAACCAGAGTTGTTATCCTTTCTAAACCAATGACCAGCCGTATGTCTATATCCGAATATTTCATCTATTTTCTTTACTGATAACCCTGATTTTTTTCTCCATTCTTTTAAGTAGTCACAGACATCAGCTTGATTTACTTCATGCTTTCTACCATAAAACTTATCGCTTACATTGGTGGAAGCGATATGGTTAAAAATCATTTTTCCTTCATGCTCAAAAGGTAAATCTCTAGTTCTTACATTAGCTAAATGTCCTATTGCATCTTTGACGGTAACAAATGGTTTTTTGTTCTTTAAGAATAACTCCTCTTCAAGTAGAGTACTATTTTCAAAGTCTGCATGTGTTGGTTCAGGGAATTTGTTTTCCAAATCTAATCTATTTCCCATTATGAATACTCGTTCTCTCGCTTGAGGAACACCATATTCAGCTGCATTTAAAAGTTTAACATTAACTTTATATCCTAATGAAATGAAGTCATTTTTTATCATTTCAATGACTTTACCTTGCTCCATGGATAATATGCCTTTAACATTTTCTGCTAAAAAGAACTTTGGTTTTTTATCTTTTATTATACGTAGCATTTCTTTATATAAAAAATTCCGCTTATCTTTCATATTTCTTTTAGTGTTTGCAACCGAAAATCCTTGACAAGGAAAACCTCCTATAATTACATCTGGAGAATCAGGGATATCCGAGCTATCAATTGTAGTTATATCCCCTAAAACAATGTGATTTCCTATATTTTTTTTATAAGTTTCTACTGCATCTTTCTCAAAATCATTGGCCCATAGTATGTCAAAACCAGCATTAACAAATCCTTTATCCATACCACCTGCACCTGCAAAAAGGGAAACTACTGTAGGATTATTAGTCATAATATCACCTAAATTCGATTTTATTCTCCAATATATCATAACATAGATCAATAAAATATATTGTTAATTCATATTATAAAGAACACTTGCTCTAATTGCAAGTGTGATTTAATAAATGAATAAAGTAACATTTTATCATAAGCTTATAAATTTTGTATACATAATAGATTAACTAATAGAATAATTGTTTAGTTATTCTTATATTTGGTTCTATTTTTTGAAATATAATATATAAAACTGTATAATAATTGAAAAATTATAAGTTTCTGGTATAGGGGGAGGAGCATGTTAGATAATGATGAACTAATGAGTTTAGAACTAAAGTACTTTAAGATTATTAGTGAAATGATTGAAACTCATTTAGGAGAAATACTTGGTCAAATCTCAAGTCATAAGAATTTGGTTAGAACAGCTAACCCAGGTTCCAAAAGCAATATGTTTGAAAAGAAAGTCGAGAATGTATTAGAGTCAATAATTAGTCGTCAATTAGGATGGTATGTATCTTCTACAACTATATCTTCTGATAGTTGTTATGAGTGTGGTGATGCAATAATACATATTGATGCAAAAACTAGATCTACCGCACCTGGTTCTGATCTGGATGCTAGAGGAAACAAAATAACTGTCGAAAGAAATGAAACGACATATGATTCAAATACCACTTTAACACAAGGGACTAAGACTTGGGAGGCAAACCTTGAACATTATGTATATCATAGCATAAGCGGGGAGATTCCAAATTTAACTTATTTCTTCATAATGGACTATAATGAAAATGATAATATTGTAAGACTTTCTTTTGTTTGTGTTCCACATGGTCAGTTCCAATCTATTTTTACTAATCGAATTTTAGGTGCTGGTAGAACAGTAACTGGTTCAATTAGAAATAATATTAGATTTCTAATAAATGAATTTACGGCACAACCTGGTCACAGTTGGAGGGAGAAAGTAGTTTACGTTAGAAGATAAAAATATCAATCTTGCTAAATTTAGTGTACTTGTAGACAAGATTTATAAACTATTAATTTGTAGTTTTCTGTAGGAATAGGATTTTACTATGTTTAATATAACTGCCATTACTCGGTAAATGTAAAAATGGGACTTCTATTATTAAACTAATAAGAAATTTGAGGAAAGGTTCATTTGTTAATAAAGAAAGTATATAGTTTCAGATTAGAATACAAGCCAAGGAATATTATTCATTAAAGAAAAAGGAAGTCTAATCAAATGATTTTGGACCCCAAAGTTAGTGAAGATCTAAATTCTGGGGTCTTATTTTATATAATTAATTTTAAACCACTTTTGACTCTTCAATGATGTACAAGAGCGTTCCCACTACCTGTAATCGTTCTTACTTTAATTCACGCCCTCAGAAAAAATTCCACCGAGTTACAGCAAAACAAACCATTCTACCAGCTCGTTCAGACTTAAATTCAGATAAGAAATCCTCTCTTTACTTCTATCAACCCTGCATTTTGAAAAATCGTAATCACGCTTGGATAATATACCGAAATTTGCTCATAATTGAAAGGATAGAATAAGAAATTCCCATTGTACTCATATAATACGTCTTTGAAAATCCTACCATTGTTCTAATGTATTTTCATATCCGATATCTCGAAGATAACAGTTGGATGATGACCTTGCATTTTCTCTCTAGTAAGTTGATGGGATAGAGATAAGATAATCATCAGATTTTTTACCAAGTTAATTTTATAATAGAGTACATCACTTCCTCAAAAAATTCTCCGTATAAAACGGCTGATTCTCCTCATTAAAAGCAACCCCAACCGCTAAGGAATCAAATCCAGCTTTTAAGATATTTTCCCTATGACCCAGCGAATTCATCAATCCTTCATGGGCAAAGATACTGCTTGGCTGACCGGTTGCGAGGTTTTCGCCAGCTCCACGGAAGGATATGGCGTCGTCGGCCATTCGGTCAAAGGGGGATTTTCCTTCTAGGTTTTCATGGCTAAAGTAGTTATTCTTCGCCATGTCTGCACTGTGATCACGGGCTGTTTTTCGTAATGGTTCTTCCCAAGAAAGGACAGAGAGCCCTCGCTTTACTCGTTCAGCATTCGTAAGGTCGAATAATTGATATTCTAATCCTTGTTGTAATGCAGGTGTTGCATCTCCAAAATAGGCTGCTTTCTGTTTTTCTAAATCAGCGCTGATGATTTGAATAGCAGTCACTCTATTGTTTTCATGCAGATCATAAAAGATCGTGACATAATTGTTATCGATTAGAAAGGTATTGTACTCGTCGGTTTCTTGTACCTGGTAGAGAATCCTCCCCTTGCGAATCGCTTTAATCGGGTCATCTAGAGTGGACAATACGTCATTTCTCGAACTGTTGAATGTTATTCCGACTTTCGATGCTAATAAGTCTTGATTCGTGTATAGTCCAGCAACCTTGTCTGAGGAATCATACGCTACCATGAGGAAGTTATGGTAATTCTCATGGTAGGTAGCCCATTCGACGCCGTATTCATTTAATGTGGAACGCTTTGGTTTTCCAACTTGTTTTTCCACCTCGGAGCGCATATCACCAATTTCAATATTATGGATTGAAAAGGTTTGATCTGTCGGCTGCGTTAATTTTGGCGCTTCTGGTGTTGGTTCTGTAGGAGAAGTATTCTCCTTATTCGAGCTGAACTTATTCCAGAGAAGCTCAAATTCTTGTTTAAGGGTATCCAGTGTTAAGGCAATTCTGGGACTATCCATTATTTCTTCTACATCGTGCTTCATTTTGTCATAAGTACCTCGGTAGCCAGATTCCTGGAAGGCATCACCATAAAAATGCCAAAGTACCCCTATCAATAATACTAAAAATAGTATAGTTCTTAATTTAGGCATGATCGTCATCCTTATTTTTATAGCTTTCTAGATTATTCGTAATAACAGTATGAACAAAAGGGTGGGGAAATAGTAGTTTGAGAATTAAAATATTATACGACAATGTTTATTCAAAGGAAACAGTATTTGCTTATTTGATTCGGAGTATTTACTGGAAATGAACATTCCTATGAAATGGGAAGCGATCTTGTACTATTAAAAATTCCAAATAAGCATGTAATATTCTATTTCGTATTATTGGTGTTTAAACAAAGCGCTTTTATCTATCTCTTAACTCGTTTAATTCTGGAATTTGTTTATAAATATCTGATAGCTTATCGACAACTTCTAATTTCATTTTATCCCCGCCATTCCCTGTCATAGCAGTATTAACAAATCCATAGGTTAATTTTAACAACGATTTAGCATCCTCTTCCGAAAGACGATTAATAGCATGTATCGTATTCTCAAACTCATTAGTCTCTCTATCTTTCAATATAATCCCTCCATCTAACATAGATTCGTTAAAAATCTAGCTTGCTTACCTTGTTTAACGCATACGCCCGCTTAAGGAATTTGTTATTATTTTCCAGTTAAGATTTCAAATACCCGTTCAGAAGCTCCTTCAGATAACGTAACATAATTCGATTGTCCGACGATGATCAGTTCTAATGTTCCATTTTCATTTAACCAAACATGGTGTTCATAAGAATTCCAAGTAAATTGATAATCTGGGGGACGTATATCAAGTTTGATATTCTCTTGCCAATCGGCATTATCTAAAGCCTCGATAATTTCATTAACTACTTCCCTATCATCTATTTCATTAATTAGTTCATAATTACTGTTACTATTTTTTTGTTTAACTATTACAGGATTACCGTCCCACGTATTACTATAAACTCTTTCTTTTGTGGAAAGGTTCATTTCGCTATTACTATTAGGTGCATCTTGACTACATCCAACCAAACTGATCCCCATTACGAGGATTAACAAAACTAGTTTTTTCATAACTTCACCTCAATGCCATAAAATGGTTACTTTTCCTTACTGACCTGGCCCAATAGTATCTATCTAAATCCTAACATAATATTCCGATAATAGGATTAATCGTATAGAAAAAGACGATCTAATTCAAAGACCGTCTTATAACCTTGCCCCGACTCATGGAAGATTCTATTGATACCACTTGGGTTTTAATCTACTGAAGTAATCATGATCTTCTAAATACATATACACTTTATCTAACATCTCATTCATGTTGTTTGGAATAGTTTTTAAAGTCCATACTACAGTGGAGAAAACGCACATTGCTAAGTATAGTGAATACAATCTCCAAAAAGCTTCATCTGGTTCTTTATTATTAAAATAACCTTTGATTTGTCCAATTGAAAAGGGAATGCTTACTCCACGACTAAAAATTCCTATCTTCAGAAATTCGTGAATGGGATCACCCCAATCATACCTGCCAAAGTCAATAACTCCCGCGAATTTTTTATTATTCACAATGATGTTTCCAAGGTGAAAATCATCATGTTGAAATACGTTTGGGCGTTGTTTCATGAGATGAATATTATCATCAATAAAATTCATGATGATATGGTCATTTTTAACTTTTACCCCACAATCTAAGTAGGCATCTATATATTTGTTATGTTTTGCAACTTTCCTTGAATACCACGGAGTAATATGTGCTGGAGCAGATAATTGGTGCATTTTTCTTAATTCTATTCCAGCCTCAATACCAATATTCAATTGCTCTTGTTCTGAGTATTTTAGGATTTCATTCTCAGCATCCTTGCCCTCTATATAGGATGTGACCATATATCCTCGATTACCTACCCCACCAATTGAAATCGGTTTTGAACAGGTAACATTATAATCTTGCATCTTTTCTAAAATAGAGTATTCTGTCTTCTTTACTTCCAACTCTTCTAAATCAAACATCCGAAGTAGAAATTTATTGTTACCATCTTGCATATGTATAAGAAATTTTTCATCTGAGGAAAAGCCCTTTATAATTTCAATAATTTCTTTGTAATCGCTTATTATTGGAATCTGTTTTATTAATTTTTCACTCACAACCTCACCCCTGGTATTAAAATGGAAATTAACTTTATAATCTAGTTATCTATTCTTCCTTTCATTAAACCTGTCATCCATACTTTTATGAAGCCTGCTAGTTGGTTTTGTATCAATATCTAACTATCACGCTGGGTTTCATTATATTGCATTATGGTAGCTGTGACAAAATGCTATATTAATTAATTTGTATAATCGGATAATCGTGTGGAATTCCTATAAACTCTCATAATGCTCACAAAAAAGCTCTCCATTTAAAAATAAGTATCTAGATTTGATAAAGTATCTTCTTTCTATTGACTTTAACGTAACGTAAAACTTTATATTGGTAACTGAAGGAGGTACATAGTGATGGATAGGAAGGTGAGAGAATTGCAGAATTGTTAACCCTAAAAGAAATCACTGATTCTGGTTATCAAATCTAATCAGAAGCAAACCTTAAAACATCAATAATAAACCTGTATGCCTTCGTGTTCAATCCTCCTAATCCCAAAAGGTACAAGCAACAAATAAAGAAAAGTTGACTTTTAAAATAAAAGATTTATTAACTACTCCCTTGGATTAGGTAAACTCTATATTAATGATGAACGTTTCACGATCAGTATGGTGAGGGTTTAGCAAGATTCATGAGTGGGTATATACGAACAATCAAATAAGAAGTGGTAGTAATGAAAATAATAATGGAGGATACAATTGAACAATACGAAAAATTGTATTCAATGGAAGAAGATAAAGAAAATTATTATCGGTACTCAATGATGAAGCCCTTTGAAAAGATGTGGAATAAGATTAATGTTCCATTAAAGGCTAAACAACCTAATGGGTATGATGTAATAATGGCTACAAATATGCTTGGCTATCTTAATCTATCAGATACTCAAACTGGAAGACAAGCATTAGAAAAATTAAAAGAAATTCAGGCCCTTCAAACAGCACATAGCACCTTGAATCATTGTATTGATTTTATTGAAAAAAATAATATAAATGTGAATGCAGATGAATTGAGGTTTGGTATGTATATTGCTGACCCGAAGAAGCTCGAATTACAAAAGGGTTATTGTGGTTTTGGAGGAATTCCGGGGTTTATTCAAGTGTCTATTTACCCAAACTCCTATAATATTCCTAGGATTCCTGCTGTAATTGCACATGAATTCCATCATAATATCCGTTTTTCATATTTTGATTGGGATCATGGAGACGTTACCGTTGGTGATTACTTAATTATAGAGGGTTTAGCTGAGTCATTTGCAAAAGAACTCTATGGAGAAGATCGTTTAGGTCCTTGGATTACTTCTTTTGATAAGGAGGACTTAGAATATTCAAAAGAAGTTATAAACGATGCTTTAGATATTAAAGGATTCGCTGAGGTTAGCAGTTATATGTTTGGTGATACCATTGCAAAGGAACAAGGCTATCAACCTGTTGGCCTATCACCATTTGCAGGTTATGCAGTAGGCTACCATGCAGTACAGTCTTTCATGGAAACCAATAATGTTGGGATAGAAGAAGCTACCTTACTTGGCACAGATGAAATACTATGCAATAGTGGACTGTTTTCTAAATAACATGTATATACTAATGATGGCATTACTGTGATAGTTTAGTAATGCCTTTCTTATTAAATGCTCAATAAAACAAAGGAAAATGAAATAATAACAACTAAGATGCCCAATCTACCAGTTTTAATATTCTTGGTATGATGAAGTGTAAATATGATTATGGGTTCTTAGTAAGCGCATTGCCACCCTCCTTCTTTCAATCCTCTTATCCCGCTATTTTCCGAATACTCATTTATCTCAGAAGTCCTTCGTCATTCCGTATAGAATCCTAAAACTCTAGTTAGTACTTGGAAAATAGGTGTTTCAATATATCGAGCCAAAACTATTTCATTCTATCAACGAAAGCATACCCATCCTAAACAAAAATGCTCTTTACCGTTCCAAAATCCTCAAATTTTTTTACCTATAATGCCTCTTTTTCCTCCCTCGCCACGATTATAACTATGAAGAACCAAAACAATCCGAAATAAACCAACAACTTGCTAAAGGAAAGGAGGTCTATCATGGAACGACGAACTTTAACGGTCAAGGAAGTTGCCAATTATCTAGGTGTGCACACGGATACGATCTACACCATGGTCAAGCTAAAGCAGATTCCACATCTAAAGCTACGGAATCGGATTTTATTTACGAAGGATTCCATCGATTTATGGGTACAAGACGAGGCGAAGAAGAGTCTGGATAATGAATAAAAAAGCTAGGAAAGTGAGGGAATGATAATGGATTTTAATTTGGAAACGATGGCTTTTCGAAAATGGGCAAAGAAGCATAAACTAACGAATAGTGCAATTTCCTTGTGGTATGCCTTAATGGAAGTGAATGCTACCGTCGGGTGGAAAAGGAAGTTCAATGCACCAAATTCTACCCTTCAGGAAATAACAGGTTTATCGAAGCAGGGGCTTATTAATGCGAGAAATATGCTAAAGGAGAACAAGTTAATTCATTATAAGAAAGGATCAAAGGGGTGTGCTGGGGAATATCAACTTATTTCCTTAGTCCAAACACTTGACTCATCTGTCCATTCTGTTGACCAGGCAGTCCAAATTGTAGACCCCTATCGGTCAAAATATTTGCCCATACATAGACAAAGACATGGACAAGGACAAGAAAGACAGATGGATGAGCAAGCGATTATTTATTTTTATGAAGCACATATTGGCATGATGAGTATTTTCGGACGGGAAGAATTGCTCAGCTATAGGGATAAGATGTCGGATGAATTGATTTTGGCGGCGATTGAGCATGGGGCGGATAACGGTGCGAGGACGGTAAAGTATGTGGTGAGAATTTTAGAGGAATGGCTTGAAAATGGGCTGGAGACGGTAAAAGACGTGCTAGCTTATCGGAAGGCTCGGTTAAAACAGGTGCAAAAGACTGTTCCATTTCCGAAAAATAAGCAGGATGATTATCAGGCGTTATTTGATGAATTGAGGAGGGAGGGCTAGTGAACCGGCAGGAAGCAATTGATATTTTACAGTTGATTAAGGAGCTATATCCGAAGTTTAATGTGAAAAAGGAGCGGATGACATTTTTGATTCCGCTATTAGAGAAGATGGATTACCAACAGGTGATGGATAACCTTACCCACTATGTTTCGCAAAATCCCTTCCCACCAACGATTGCTGACATCGCTGCACCGATACAGGTAGAAAATGATTACCTGGAGGAGATGCAGGTGTGGGCGGAAGAGGCTCAGCAAGTAGCCCCTGAATTGAAGGCGCGATTTCATACGGAATTGCAGAATTTAGTGAGGAAGAAGTCAGGCTATGAAGCTGGAAAACTATGAAGCGGAGGTAGCGGTGCTTGGGGCGGTATTGCTAGATGGTTCGTTATTTCAGCAGATTACCGTGCAGGAGGAGCATTTTTACTTTGCTAAACATAAGACTATCTATCAGGCGATGAAGCAGGCGGTCAGTCAGGGGGAGTTTATCGATATCGTCGTTGTGACGACATTTCTCGGGCAAGCGATCGAGGCGGTTGGGGGGACCACTTATCTTCTGGAGATGGCGGAATCTGTTGCTTCAACGGAGAGCATTACCCAGCATGAGCGGCTGATGCTCGATGCATATCGGAATCGAAAAACACGGGAATATGTATTGCAATATGCCACGGCCCCAAATGAGCAAGCATTAGATAGGCTAATCCAGCGACTGCAGGATTTTCAGACCATTGGTGTGGATAAAACGGAGAAGACGACCTATGATTATCTGTTAGAAATTACCGATGATATGTGCTTTTCGGATGGGGTATCCTCGGGACTGTTAACGACTTATGGGGAGCTGGATGCGATGACAGGAGGCTTTCAGCGTGGGGATTTAATTATTATTGCAGCCAGGCCCTCCGTTGGTAAAACAGCCTTTTCTCTTAATCTTGCAGCAGGGATTTGTAAGAATGGTGGGACGGCGGCTATCTTTAGCTTAGAGATGGGGACGAAGCAATTATTGCAGCGTGTCATTTCGGCGGAGGGGCTGATTAACAGTCAGAAGTGGCGGAGGATGACATTTTCTCAACGGGATTACGAGCATGCACTTCGGGCTATTGGGGAGATTGCCGATTGGGATTTGCGAATTTATGACCAGAAGCGTACAGTCCAGGAGATTCGGGCAACCATTCGGAAGCTCGTCTATAAACAACCAACGAAGAAGCATGTGGCGATTATAGATTACCTGCAGCTGATTACACCGGCAGTCAAAATGAATCGACGTGACTTAGAGATAGGGGAGATTACGCGCGAGTTAAAGCTACTAGCGATGGAGTTGAATATTCCGATTGTGCTACTTTCACAATTGTCTAGAGGGGTAGACTCCAGACAGGACAAGCGTCCCATGATGTCCGATCTCCGGGACTCTGGGAACATCGAACAGGATGCAGATGTCATTGCCTTTTTGTATCGGGACGATTATTACCATCGGGATACGGAACAGGCAGAACAAATTGAAATTATTATTGGCAAACAGCGAAATGGTCCAACCGGTACAGTACGAATGAAATTTCAGCAGGAATATGGGCGGTTTGAGGCAGGAAAGCAGGACAAAGTTGTAATAAGTAGATAGTAAAGGAAGTCAGGCTGTTAGAGTTCCTAGGTGATCGTTTTCTGTCCATTCACTAAGGGAAAAGGTACACTAGGAAAAGTTAGGAAGGATGATGACAATGGAGGTATAGCTATCTAGAACCCCGACAGCTTTTCAATTATCATGGATGAGGGAGTTTTGGCCCTGTTTTAAAAAAAATTATCGTGAAACTTTTAGTCTGTATTTTCGTACTATAGTTATCAGACGCCCCTCTATTATCTATTTTAGAAAGAAAAAAAGTCTAATAGATAGGATGTGTTGTATGAAAATCATCATTACGTTAGCAGTTGTCTATAGTATTTCATTGGTATTGATTTTAGCATTTGTGTACAAAAGTAATCAAAAAGAACCAGAAGAGGAGAAGATGAGTATATGGATGGTTTGGTTTGTTTCGGTATTGCTAGCCTTAATGCCAGCGATTGCGATTGCCATCCTATTATTGACGATACTTGGTTCAGCAAATGTAGTCGATATGCTGTTTTCTCTACAGTTAAGTACGAATCAATTAATCATGCTGACCATTTTCATCCTCATTTATCTCTTTACAATAGATAGTATTGTAGAGATAGTGGTAAAATACATAGTTGGAAAAGGGATCATCTATTATGTCATTATCCTGCTTTCTCGAACATTCGTATTCTATTGGATCGCGCTATTACAGAAGATCAACCAAATGAATAGCTTTATCATTGCACTAGGAGTGGCTTTCATTATCTTAATAATAGAGTTGCTATATCATGGTAGAAAGAAAAAATAACGGATCTACTGTTTCCAATAATAAGGAGGTCTCTACATATGCGTGATAGAAAATTAGCACATACGTTATCACCATCCTTCCCTAAAATACGCATGATTTCGGACACGCTAACCAATTTGGGTGGATTGGTAGTGGTTGGAATCCTATTTTGGTTATATCAGCTATTCGCATGGCCGATGTGGGCTTTTTGGATATTGCTGGCGGCACTTGTGTTTACGATAATAGGGTTTATTTGGTCGTTTATCGAGCCAATCTATTTGTACCGGAGCTGGAGCTATCAGGTGGATGAAGAATATTTACAATTAAGCTATGGCGTGCTGAAAAAGGAATGGGTAACCGTTCCGATGACAAAGGTTCAATCCGTATCAACTGTACAAGGTCCAATTATGAAACGCTATCAGACCCGTTCCATTAAGGTTGAAACGATGGGGTCTTCCCATGTGATTCCAGCTTTAGAAGAAACGAAAGCGCTCGAATTAAGGGAGCGGTTAATCGAATATGCGAAGTTGAAGGAAGTGGATGAATAATGCGATACCATCCATTGACCATTGCTTTTCGAATCTATCAATTTGTAAAAAACAGCTTTTTTATTATTCTTCTCTTATTTGTGCTTAGAAAGGATTCTGAGTTTTGGCTTTTTGAATATGGTCGGTATGCCTTTATCAGCATTGCGGTATTACGACTCATACATATTGTTCTTGCGTGGTTTGTGGAGAAATATGAATGGCATGAACGCACCTTTCACCTCTATAAAGGGGTCTTTGTGAAGCAGACAAATACGATTCCATTCTCGAAAGTTCAAAATGTAACGAGAAAAACAACGGTTTTCCATAAAATACTTGGTGTTACCTCGATAACATTTGAAACAGCGATGGATGGGGAGGATGATTCCATTCATTTTGATGTGGTAACAAAGGATCATGCGAACTATTTGACAGACTTGGTTCGAGCTGGTAAAGAGAATGAAACCGAAACTACCAATCATATCGAGCTAGAGGAACAAGTGCCGGTGGAAGAACCCGTATCCAAGCCAAGGAGAACCATTCATTTCACCCCAGAACGAAAGGATTTATGGAAGGCAAGCTTCACATCGCTAAGCTTCTTAGCTATTATTCCCATTGCTTTTGGGGCGTGGGATTATATTCAGCCCTTCTTACCTGACGAGGATGAGGTGGAAGGAATCCTTCAATTGTTACTAGCTAGTAAGTGGTTAGTTGCCATCTTGATTATCTTGTTAGTCTTCGTTGCAGTTGGATTTGGTGTTGCTAGAACGTTTATACGTTTTGGGAAATATGAGATTTCCTCTGATGCAACCCATATCTACATTGAGCGCGGTGTACTGGATGAAAGTCAGTTCGTCATTGAGAAAAGGAAAATTCAAGGCTTGGAGATTACCCAGACATGGATTAAGCGGTTATTTGGCTTAGCGGAAGTGAAATTAATTAGCTCCTCTAACCGCATTCTAGATGGTGAGGTAAATGTAAATTCACTTTATCCTTTCTTACCTGTAGCGAAGGCTTATCAATTAATTGAAGAATTAATGCCAAGCTATCAATTAGATGTAGCATTGCACAGGCTTCCTCGTAATGCATTATGGGTGAAGCTAGTAAGGCCAAGCTGGGTATGGATAATTGCAACGATTGCTTTAATTTATTTCAAACCAGACCTTTTTCAAATAAAGCAAGCATGGTGGATTGCGATTATCGGGCTATTTGTGTTGATTGTTGTCCAGCGCATACTGGATTATGTGCACACGAAATATGCCTTTACAGAAGATCAGGTTCTGTGGTGGCATGGGGGCTTTACGAGTAGCATGTTTATCACGAAAAGGAAAAATGTGATTGAAATGAACTATTCGCAATCGGTGTTACAGCGATTTTTTTCGGTTGCGTCTGTCACTACCATTAATCGTTCTATCCCACCTCGTCACGAGACGATTCAGGATATTCCGTTTGAATATGCGGCTGCGATGAATACGTGGTATGTACAACGAAGGCAGGATGTACAAGTGAAGTAGTGCTTTATAGAATTCTCGAAGTCGTCATTCGACAATATTCCTATATTTCCGAGGAAATAATCGTATAGAAATGGAGAAAAGAGAGGGGCGTGACCATGCTATTAGATAAGGATACACAATATCTAAAAAGCATCGATTTAAAACGAGAGAGTATAGCATCCTTTCAAACGTTCCCATTTAATCTACCGGTAGTCCAGGAATTTGAAAAGATCGACTTTCATCCGAATGTGACATATGTTATCGGGGAAAATGGGATGGGGAAGTCGACGTTATTAGAAGCGATTGCGATTGGATTAGGGTTTAATCCTGAAGGTGGTACATTAAATTTTAACTTCTCTAGTTATGACTCCCATTCCGATTTACATCATTATTTACGGATTGCAAAAGGTGGATACCGGCCGAAGAATAGTTTTTTCTTTCGGGCGGAATCCTTTTATAATGTAGCAACGCACATTGAGGAGTTAGATAAGGAAATACTTGGAGGTAGAATTATTGATTCCTATGGTGGAAAATCACTTCATGAGCAGTCCCATGGTGAGTCATTCTTTGCAGCATTTATCCATCGATTTGGTGAAAATGGCCTATATATTTTGGATGAACCGGAAGCGGCCTTATCTCCTTTAAGACAATTGTCGATGCTATCCCGGATTCATGAGCTAGTAAACGAGGAAAGTCAGTTTATCATTTCCACTCACTCGCCAATCATCATGGCTTATCCAAATGCCAAAATCATTCAGCTTACGGAAGAGGGAATGGAGGAGTTGGCATTAGAAGAAACAGGACATTATAAAACGATGAAAAGCTTCTTTGAGGATAGGGAACGATTATTGCATCATTTGTTGAAGTGAGGTAGTTCTTTCTGTGAGGGGCGAGATTAGGTAAAGAGGGAATCTATGTATCATTATAGTCGAGTAGCAGCGGGATAACCTACTACTACTCGACTTTTTACTAATTATCTAATTAAACCTACATTAAGGTATCTGTCAAAACGCTTATCCCATGAATAGCCAAGAGGCTTACCATCAATAACTATACCTAAAACGTACGTTCCATTGATAGTAACACCTACTTCATGGCTACCTCTTTTGGTATAACTTGAACCATTGTGTATCCACTTAAAATCATTAGCACCGGTTTACCAAGATGTAATATTTGTTAACCTTGCTATACTATTTCCACCGTGGTTAATGTGAAGCTGCAGATTGCTATTTATCATGATTATAAAACTATTAGAACTATTTTAAAATGATTATTATAAATATTTGTAAAGTTTTAAAAATATGTTAATATAATTTTTGAAAATACGATAAGGATAGAGATAAATCTGTCATTGATTCTTTAACTGGAGAGGAATTAGGTAAAGGAGTGAATCCTTTATAATAAGGACACATTTAGTGGCCAAAGATTAGAAGAGATTTCACGAATTTATTTACTTCTATGGTTCTACTAAATAGTAATAAACTAAATGGTTGGAGATGTTTAAAATGGATAAGACCCCACCGTATAAAAGGTTACTATTAGCTTGTTTACTAACTTTATTATTTTCTATAAATTTTAAAGACATATTATCCGAAAAGGAAACATCTAGTGATTTACAAAAACTACCTGAAAATTATATTACGATAGAGGGTTATATAGTCTCTAAAAGAACTGACACAATATGGATAGCAGATGAATCTATAAGTATTGGAGAAAGAATATTTGGTTTTTTTACTTCAGACTATGGTTCTGAGATCACAATAGTATCAAAGAATAAAGATGCTGAGAATGACAAATTATTTAATGACCTAAAAATTAATCAAAAAGTAACCGTTTATGGTGATTATTTAATAGAATCTAATCCAAGTAGAATTTCTGCTTATCATGTAGAAGTAATTAAGCGTGACTAGACTTTTTAACACCAATACTTATTTTATATGTAAGAGGACAAAGAAAAAATCTTTGTTCTCTTTTTATACCGCCGGGTAGAGATTATCATGAATGCGAAGGAAGAATAAATGGATCACTAAAATAAGGGCAGGTATTCTACATGATAGTAGGATACCTGCCCTTATTTTAGTGAATACAGTCCTAAAAATGTTAACACATTGTTAAAAAAATACAGATAAAATTAAAATATTACCACTTGTTAACGCTTTCATATGGATGAATCGCTTATATAATGAAACATGTAGTAAAGAAGAACTATAAAAGGGGAGATTAAGTTGAAACATTCAATGAAAGTATTTGCCTTAGGATTAGTTGCTATCCTGGCAGTATTTGTACTTGCTGCTTGTAGTGACTCAAGCAGTGGTAGTGGTGGAGCTGTAAGTGTAGGTATTGTTCTTCCTACAAAGGATGAACCAAGATGGGTGCAGGATGAGGAACGATTTAAGGCTGCTTTAGAGGGGTCTGATCATACAACTGAAATTCTGTTTAGCCAAGGTTCATCGGCTAAGGAAAAAGAAAATGTGGAGACATTAATTAGTAAAGGGATTGAAGTACTGATTATTGCTCCTCATGATGGTGCAGCTGCCGGTGCTGCGGTTGAGGCTGCAAAGGCAGAAGGAATTACCGTAATTGCCTATGACCGATTAATTACCGACACCGATGCGGTGGATTACTATGTAACGTTTGATAGTGTAGCGGTTGGTGAGGCACAGGGACAATATTTAATTGATCATGCATCAGGCTCTAATGTTCCACTTTATTTATATGCTGGTGCTTCGTCTGACAACAACGCGTTCTTATTCTTTGAGGGTGCATGGAAAGTACTTCAGCCAAAGATTGCCGACGGTACATTTGTTATTGCTAACTCCAGTGAAGCAGAGAAATTAAAGGATAAGCCAGAGCTTACTCGTGATGAAATGAGTGCGATCTTAGGTCAGGTTACAACGAACTGGGATCCAAATGAATCGAAGAATAAGGCTGAAACACATTTAACAGCTGTAAGCAATGACTTAAAAGGAGATGTAGCAATCCTAGCACCAAATGATGGTACAGCTCGTGCTATTGCTGATGTATTCTCATCTGATCCGGCCATTTCTAGCTTTGTTGTTACAGGTCAAGACGCAGAGAAAGCTTCTATCCAATACATTATCGATGGTAAACAAACGATGACCGTATTTAAAGATGTTCGTACCCTTGTAACGGATGCAATGGGAATGGCTGTTGATGTGTTAGAAGATAAAACACCAGAAACAACTGGTTCTTACAACAATGGCTCTGTAGATATTAAAGCAAAACAAACCGACGTTATTGTAGTGAATAAAGACAATGTGAAATCAGAACTCATTGATACGGACTACTATGAAGCAGATGAATTTACAGGACTAGAATAATAGCTTGGCAGGTGAAGTAGTAATAGGCAAACTATTACTATTTCACCATTCTAACTTGTCTTAAAAGGGTGGGAGCAATGAGTGAATACATTCTAGAGATGGATCAAATAACCAAGGAATTCTCAGGTGTTAAAGCATTGAGTAATGTGAATTTCAAAGTCGAAAAAGGCGAAATTCACTGTTTAGTTGGAGAAAATGGAGCAGGAAAATCAACCCTAATGAAGGTATTAAGTGGGGTTTATCCTTATGGGACTTATGAAGGCAATATTATTTTCGAAGGTGAAATTCAACAGTTTACAACGATAAATGATAGTGAAAATGCAGGAATCGCCATTATCTATCAGGAGCTTGCCTTATTTCCTGACCTTCCCGTATATGAAAATTTATTTATCGGTAATGAAATCCACCATAAAGGGGTCGTGGATTGGAACAATACGATTCATGCCGCCAAAAAAGTACTGGAAAAAGTAAATCTAAAGGTGGACCCAGAGCGTCTAGTAAAGGATTTGGGAGTTGGACAACAACAGCTGATTGAAATTGCCAAAGCATTAAGCAAGGATGTAAAGCTACTTATATTAGATGAGCCAACCGCGGCATTAAATGAAGATGATAGTGAGAATCTATTACATTTACTTCGGGAGTTAAAGAAACAAGGGATTACTAGTATTATGATTTCCCATAAGCTGAAAGAGGTTATTTCGATAGCAGATAGTGCAACCGTGCTTCGAGATGGAAACACCATTTGTACACTACAAGCTTCAAAAGGCGAAATAACGGAAAACAATATTATAAAAAATATGGTTGGAAGAGAAATTAATGACATTTATCCAAAGCGTGAGAAGAAAAGCTTTGGCGATACGATTTTGGAAGTATCGAATTGGTCTGCCTATGATACGCAATTAGGTAAACAAATTCTTCATCATATAGATTTTCATGTAAAAAAAGGCGAAATTGTTGGAATCGCAGGGTTAATGGGAGCAGGACGTACGGAATTCGCCCAAAGTATCTTTGGAAATCCAAAGTCCTATAAACTCCAAGGCGAATTAAAGGTCGATGGTGTCACAAGGAAATTTAAGCACACGAGTGATGCGATAAAGGCTGGAATTGCTTATGTGACAGAGGACCGTAAAGGTGATGGATTGTTTTTAACACAAGATATTAAGAATAATATTTCCATTGGCAATTTAAAAGCGATATCTGTCAGTCATGTTATTAATGAAAATGAAGAGGTAAAGATTGCCGATCAATATAAGAAGGACCTCACGATTAAAGCGTCTTCTATTGAACAATTGGTTGGTAATTTAAGTGGTGGAAACCAACAGAAGGTTTCACTGGGGAAATGGTTATTTATTGAGCCGAATATTCTTATTCTCGATGAGCCAACGAGAGGGATCGATGTAGGGGCAAAGTTTGAGATCTATACGATTATGAATCGTCTCATCGCTGAGGGAATGAGTATCATTATGATTTCATCTGAGCTTGGAGAAGTATTAGGAATGAGTGACCGTATTTACGTCATGGCAGAAGGTGAAATGAAAGGTGAGCTATTGGCTGAGGAAGCAACACAAGAAAATATTATGGAACTTGCAACACAATAGGGGGTGGAACCATTGAGTTTTTTTGCTGAATTAAAATCATTACTGAAAAATAATATCCGAGATTATGGTATGTATATTGCGCTACTCATTATCATGTTAACCTTCACCATCTTAACGGACGGATTATTTTTATCCTCTCGTAATATTAGTAATTTACTAGATTCCGCTGGATATATTGCCGTTCTAGCGGTTGGGGTGATGATTGTTATCGTCATTCGTCATATTGATTTATCCATTGGATTCCTAGCAGGGTTCCTTGGAGCTATTGCGGCTATTTTATTAATGAGTGCTGGTATGCCGGTATATTTCGTTATACCGTTAATTCTGTTAATAGGAACGATAATTGGACTTACGACTGGTTTTCTTGTTGCTAAGGTCGGAATTCCATCCTTTGTTGCCACACTGGCTGGATGGTTGATATTCCGTGGTGCTTTATTACAAGTAACAGAAGGATCGGGAACGATTATTATCCAAAATGATGCATTTAATGCGATTGGGAATGGGTATATTCCATCCATTATTGAAATTGGTGGATTACACTTACTGTCCTTATTACTAGGGCTTTTCGGTATTCTATTCTTTATTTATAGTTCCATTTCAAAGCGCAGAAAGATGCTGAAATATGAGTTTGAAGTAGTATCAAAACCAATCTTCATCTTACAGCTCGTGTTTGTTTCGGCAATTATTGGTTATATTACATGGATTCTTGCAGGCTATAATGGATTATCATGGACACTGATTATTATTTTAGTAGTTGTGATGGTATATCACTTTATTACGACTAAGACGGTTATTGGTAGGCATATTTATGCAGTGGGAAGTAATCCAGAAGCGGCACATCTAAGTGGTATAAACGTAAAGAAAATCACGTTGTTAGTGTTCGGATCAATGGGATTCCTCGCTGCTTTATCGGGGATATTATTTACATCCCGTCTGCAATCGGCTACGACAACGGCGGGTACTTTATTTGAGCTAGATGCAATTGCTGCTGCCTATGTTGGTGGGGTATCATCAGCAGGGGGAGTCGGAAAAGTAACGGGAGCCATTATCGGTGCGATCGTTATGGCCTCACTCACCAACGGAATGAACCTGCTTGGAGTCGGGATATCCTATCAATATATGATTCGCGGAGGCGTCCTAGCCTTAGCAGTAATATTTGATGTTATGACTAGAAAACGTGCTAGTTAATGATAAAATAGGGGCAGTTTGTTGCCCCTATCCTAATTTTCCCTTCCGAAATGCTTACATCCCCTTCTCATTACACTACCAATCTACTATCCTCAGTAAAATTAATTTGTTGTATCAATAAATATGGTGGTATGATAATGAATATTCATTCATTACACGACTACCAATTTTACCGTAAAGAAATAGAGAATGGAGGTATTTCTCTTGCGTAAGACATCTCTGCTTATACTTAGTATGATATTTATTGTGCTCTGCTTTTTTACGACTACATCAGCAATTCATGTCTTCGAATCCGATTGGGAAATGCCAACCTCCATCAAGGAAAGCCAGTCTGCATACCGGCTAGTACTGATTACCCAAGATATCGATACACCCTTTTGGGATCAGGTAGGTAGAGCAGCAGAACGAGAGGCTAAGAAACTCGGAGTAAGTCTTGAGGTATGGGGGAATTATGGTGGCCATCAGGAGGACTTTCTAAAGAATTTAGAAGTTGCCATCCAGTCGAAGGTAGATGGAATCATTGTCCAAGGGCTTGATTCGGAAGACTTTAAAGAATTAACAAAGGTGAAGGCTTCCTTTTACGGTATTCCGATTATGACAATAGCGAATGATGTACCAATCGAAGAGAGTCTGAGAAGAACCTATGTGGGCTCAGATCACTATAAGGCTGGCGAGCTCATCGCAAAACAAATGCTTGCTGATATGGGAGATACTGGGGATGTGGTGCTCATGTTTAATCGAAATGTCGAGTATTACCAGGAGCAACGAATTGCCGGGATTAAAGCCGTATTACAGGATTATGAACAGATAACCATACATTACGCAGGGACCTCCAACACACGGGAGGATATGGTCGCCGTTACACAGGAAGTCTTAAATCAAGTACCTCAAGCCAATGCATTTATTGCGGTTAACGCCAATAGTGCCGGTGCTATTGTACAAGAAATAAGTAAGCGCTATCAAGTCGAGCCGTTTTATATCTATTCTTTTGATGAAGGACCGGAATCATTATCCCTACTTAGACAGGGTGCACTAAATGCGATTATCCAACAATCACCAGAGCAAATGGGCAAACAAAGTGTCGACTTATTAACGAAATGGTTAAACGGTGAAGTAGTACCACTCGATACAGATGGTTATTTAACTGATATTCATGTGTTAAAGGCAGCTGCTTTTTATGAGTAAAATACAAAAGAAAATATGGACGGTTTCCGCTATTATGCTTGTGATTATGTCTTCTATTTGGATTGCGCTTACCTATTATAATAATAAAACATTAAATCAATACAATGAAATCTTGCAGCGCTACTTAAGCTTGAATGAAGTATCGACAGCTAGTCAAGAAGTAATCAATAACGTCAATGATTTTATGTTGAATCCAACTCCGCATAATATGGAGCAAATCGAAAAAGGAAAAAAAGCAGTTTTACAAGCGAAGGAGCAAGTATTCCATCTAAGAAATGTTGATAATAATTTCACGATAACGAATTATAGCAACCTGATTGATAGTTTTATCGAATCGACGAATCGCTTCCTCTTATATTACGCAGAAAATGAGGTAGAGGCTCAGGCGAAGGAATTTGCTGAAGCTAGTAGTATTTCCAATCATATAGCCGATATGACGTTATCACTCATGGAGAAGGAATTAAAGACCTATGACTTATTTTACGTAGGAATGATTAAACAATCGAATGAGTTAAAAGAACTGGGAATATGGATTATTTTATTAATTGCCTTTGTCCTGCTTATTCTTTCTTATTGGTTCTCACGAAGTATTACGAAGCCTGTACTAGAACTTACCGAAGCGGCAAACGAGCTTTCTAAAGGACGATTTGATTTGCAGGTTAAAGTAGAAACGAACGATGAAATTGCGTTTCTTGCTAAAACCTTTGACCATATGCGTAAAAATATCAATAAGCTATTTATCGAAACACAGCAAAAAGCGAGGCTGGAACATGAACTGCAGCAGAATAAAATTTTACTGCAAGAAAGCCAGTTTCGTAGTTTGCAAAGTCAAATCAACCCTCATTTCCTATTTAATACGCTAAATGCTATATCAAAGAAGGCGTATTTAGAAGGAGCACAGGAAACGAGTGATTTATTAGTCAATGTGGCAGGATTATTACGGTATAATCTCAAGCAAATGGACCGGAAAGTACCACTCGGGGATGAGGTAGAGGTATTAAAGCAATACCTAGAGATTCAACAGGCGCGAATGACCGATCGGCTTCACGTTCACATGGAGATTGAGGAGTCCTGTCTGACGATACCAATACCAACCCTTACACTGCAACCACTTATTGAAAATGCAGTAGTACATGGGATAGAGCCTAAGGAAGATGGCGGAAATATATGGGTGCGTATTCGAGATGATGTGGAGTGGGTAACCATCGAAATAGAAGATGATGGGGTGGGAGTGCCACAGGAAATAATCGAGAAAATTGTAACTGGTAATTATACATCGCAAGAAGAGCAGTCCACTGGAATTGGATGCCGTAATGTGATGACTCGTTTACGGCTTTATTATGGCAGGGATGATGTTTTCCAAATGGAAAGTGTCGTCGATTGTTATACAAAAGTTGTCTTAAAGCTATGGAAGGAAAAGGGGGAAGGCCATGATGCAGCTCCTAATCGTGGATGATGAACAAATTGAACGAGATGGCATGAAGGCTATTTTACAAAAATCCTTTCCAAGTCTTCTGATAAACGAAGCTAGAAATGGAAAAATGGCTATCGAAAAAGCGAAAGTCCTAAAACCTAATTTAATTTTAATGGATATTAAAATGCCTGGTATCAATGGATTAGAAGCTATGGAGACTATTATGCAAGACAGCCCTGACACTAAATTCATCATGGTTACCGCATATGATACGTTTGATTATATGCGAAAAGCCATTACATTAGGTGCCTCTGATTATCTACTGAAGCCAAGTAAAGCGGTGGATATTATCGAGATCGTTGGCAAGGTGTTAAAGGAAATTGTACAGGAGCAAAAGGCAAAAGCCGAAAGTGAGTTACAGAAGATCGTATTCCAAAAAACGAGGTCCATCATCGAAACGGATCTCGTGACACAATTGTTATTTGAGCATGTGCATGAAGTAAATCGCACGATATTAATGGATATACTCGATATTGACATGGAGCAAGAAGTGTTTGTCATGAATGTTCTCATGCCAGAAAGCTCGGAACAGCTTTACACGTTAGTAAAGGAAAAAACACAAGAATCAGGGTACTGCTTAGTCGGAGCATGGTCGGGGAATCAGCTACCCATTATCGTTTGCCGTAACCATCGTGTATCGTTTCGTTCTCAAGCAATTGCACTTGCACGTAACATTCTTTCCGTAACGAATCAGAAGGAGGAGATGGGCTGGTTCATCGGGATTGGTAATGTATATCCCGCACTAGACCAAGCTCGTCAATCGTATCAAGAATCCTTGGTTGCCGTCACAGACTATTTATCTCCGGGGAAATACCGCTTTTATGCAGAAATAGAGACAATAGAGGAAGCGTTGTTTGACCAACGACTAAACCAATTAAAAAAGCAGCTGCCGGATTACGTTAAACTCGGACAGTGGGAGGAAATTCGAAACGAAATCATCCATTTAATCCACTTTTTTGAACAGAAGGGGGCAAGCTTAGTCTATAGTCAGCAACGAATGCTAGAAGTGCTATGGCTCATCTCACGGGTATTACAGGATTTACGTATCGAAACCAAATCGCCACTTTATGCGTTTCAGACAATGGATTATCGCCAGCTTCGTACAGAGACGAATCTATTATTGGAGCAGTTACATACAAGTCATGTCCAGCATTATCATCAGCTTGAAGCAGATACGGTGCAACAAATTAAGCAATACATTACAGAGCATTCCCATGAAGAAATTTCGCTTGAAGCGATCGGGAGAGAGATCGGCTTAAGTCCGATTTATATTAGTAAATTATTTAAGGAAAAGATGGGAATCAATTATATCGACTTTTTAACAGAATGCCGTATCGAAAAAGCGAAAAAGCTCATGCAGGATCCGAAGCGAAGTATTAAAGAGATCGCGATTGAAGTTGGCTACCATGAACCAAATTATTTCAGTAAGGTGTTTAAGAAAATCGTCCATGTATCACCGAAGGAATATCAGAATGCCATTCTTGGGAAGTAATTAGCATGATAAGGGGGCTAAAGCTTTGAGAAATCATATCGTTCATCTAATCATTCGCAGTTTAGCGGCTGTACTCCTTCTGTTTCTTTTCGCTTGTGAGAAGGAGCCAGTAGCGCTAATGGAAAAGAATAGTCCCGTCTTAGAACAGAATGAAGACCCAACAGCGAAGGAGCGCATAAAAATTGGTTTTTCCATGGATACCTTAGAAGAGGAGCGGTGGCTGAAGGATCGGGAGCTGTTTAAAGAAGAGCTAGAGGCATTGGGTGTAGAAGTAGAGATTATGATAGCCAATGAAAATGCAGCGGTTCAACTTTCGCAAATTGAAACGATGATTAGTAATGGTACCGATTTACTGGTGGTTGTTCCTTATTATACCGAAACAGCGGCCGCCATTGTGGAGAAGGCCCATTCAGCTGGAATTAAGGTCATCTCCTATGACCGCATTATCAAGAACGCCAATGTTGATTTATATGTTTCCTTTGATAATGAAATGGTAGGAGAGCTTCAAGCAAAGGCCATGACGAATCTCGTACCTAAAGGAAAGTATGTGTATATTGGTGGATCTGTTACGGATAATAATGCGATTCTCTTAAAAAAAGGCGTGTTTAACATATTGAAGCCTTTTATCGATCGTGACGATATTCAAGTGGTGTATGACCAATGGACGGAAAATTGGACACCAGAGAATGCCTATCAAAATATGCTCGCTGCATTAGAGGCAAATGATAATCAAATTGATGCTGTCATTGCTGCTAATGATGGAACAGCAGGTGGTGCTATTAGAGCGTTAGAGGAAAGAGGACTAGCTGGTACCATTCCAGTTGCAGGCCAAGATGCCGACTTAGCTGCGATTCAACGAATTGTAGAAGGTACACAAACGATGACCGTTTATAAGCCTATTCAACAGCTTGCCAAGGAGGCAGCAGAGCTTGCTGTTGCACTTGCCAACGGGGAAACGATTGAAACAGATAGCAAAATTAATAATGGAAAAATCGAAGTGCCCTCGGTCTTACTTTCACCAATCGAGGTCAATCGTGATAATATTGATGAAACCGTTATTCAGGATGGCTTCCATGCAAAAGAAGATGTTTATCAGGAGTAGCTATTTCCATAGCGCTTTTTACCAATAACCACATCTATCCAATTTTGCTATAATGAACCTGATAAGGAAAGTAAGGGGGATGTGAGATGAAAGCAGTCGTAATCGAACAATTTGGTGGACCAGAGGTATTACAATACAAAGAAGTTCCAACACCGCAACCAGGCCATCAGGAAGTGTTAATCAAAGTGGAAAAGACTAGTGTCAACTATGCGGATATAAAAAACCGCACCGGTAAAAAGGCGAAAGGGGATTTTCCAATTATTTTAGGTCTTGATTTAGTTGGGACAATTGACCAGCTAGGCGAAGGGGTTACCGATTTAACGGTAGGGCAACGGGTAATTGCGTTTCCGAAGACGGGCTCTTATGCGGAATATGCGGTTGCTAGTGAGCAATTAACCTTTCCTATCCCTGATGAAATTAGTTTGGATGTAGCGGCAGCAAGTCCGATTGTAGCGTTCTTAAGCTATAAGCTGCTGAAAGATGTTGGAAGAATGGAGGCGGGGGAGACGGTTCTTGTTCATTCAGCTGCAGGTGGAGTCGGTACGACAGCGATACAAATGGCCAAGCTGTTAGGAGCTAGTCGCGTATTCGGAACAGTTGGAAGTAGGGAAAAGTTTCGTGTTGCCTATGAGGCAGGGGCAGATCATGTTTTCACATATGATGATTTTTCGGATAACATACTGGAATTGACCGATGGAATTGGGGTGGACATCATTCTTGATTCCATGTCTGGAAAGGTGTCTGAAGCAAGTATGAGCTGCCTTGCAGAATACGGACGACTCGTACACTTCGGTAACTCAAGCGGTGAAGTCGGTCATTTTAAGACGAATGAGCTTCATAATAGTTGCCGATCTGTATTGGGCTTTAGTCTAGGTAATACTCGGAAGAAGAGACCTGAGCTACTAAAGGAAGCAGCAGAACATGTCATTCCGTTCCTGGCTAGAGGGGATTTAGATATTGTCATCGGAGCGGAATTTTCGTTACATGAAGTCGCAGAAGCACATCGTCTAATCGAGCAAAGACAGCATACAGGAAAAATACTATTAACCGTTTAAAGCAAATACCTTCACTTCAGAAATTTTAGAGGTGAAGGTATTTGTATGAAGATTTTAGTAAAAGTCATCGAGCAGTGCTAATTTTCCCAAGGCTGATACGATATATGGTAATGTTAATTAATACGGTAAAAGAGATAAAAGTATTTCGAGGTGTGTTATGGAACATGGGGGAGAAGCTCTTATTAATGGAGTTCGTTTTCATTCCGATACGGTTGTCGTAAAGGCTACAAAGGAAAAGAATAAAATTGTAGTAGTAGATGATGTAGACCATGAAGAATATGACTATGTAGATCGTGATCGGTTTGATTTGGATGTTGTGCTTTCACGGATCCCATTTGTGCGTGGATGGTGGAATTATTTAGAAGGTATTGTTAAATGGAAGATAATCGTTATCGCTATTTCCATCATTATTATAGCTCTAGAATTTATTGATAACTTGTGGATACAACGTATTGAAGTGTGGGCGTATGTATTTTTTACTATCCTCATTGTTGGGGCTGTCTTGTTATTTCGCTTTACGGCAATAGCAAAGTATCATGCTGCAGAGCACATGGTATCAAACTGTGCTATACAAGGCTTAGATCTAACCTTTGAGAATGTGAGGAAGCAATCTAGGATTCATACTGATTGTGGTACAAACCTTTTTACCTTTGCATTAATCTCTTTTCTCGTGTTAAGCCTGATTCCGGGAGTTCAGGAGTTTCATTTTTTTCTGAAGCTATGTCTTTCATGGTCGATAGGGTATGAGCTCTTTCTTATGAAACATACATATATCAAACCAATTTATTTAATTGGTTATGGAATGCAATATGCTATATTTACTTCTAAACCTAATAAGGAACATCTTAAAGTAGCCATCCTTGCCTTCAAACGATTGCAAAAAAGGCAAGGCGAAATAGACAACAGATAGTGGATGATGAGATAATGCAACAATCAAACTATTGCATGGAGAAGTAGGGGGAGAACATATGGGGGCAAAAGCAACATTTATCGTCGTAATGCTGATCTTCGGGAGTTTAGGGTTATTTGTAAAAAATATCGAGCTTTCATCGAGTGAAATTGCGTTATTTCGTGGTGTGATTGGTAGTCTGTTTCTCATTGCTGCCAGCTTCTTTATTAAGCAAAAGGTTCATTTTCGAATTTCTAAGCGGAATTTAATCTTACTCTTATTATCTGGTGCTGTAATGGGCTTTAACTGGATTTTTTTATTTGAAGCATATCAGTACACAACGATATCGAATGCTACGTTGAGCTATTATTTTGCACCGATTTTTGTCATGGTATTAGCTCCAATATTATTAAAAGAAAAATGGACATTGGTGAAAGCGATCAGTATGGGCATCGCCTTTATTGGCTTATTCTTAGTCGTACAGCCTGGAGGATTAACAGGGGGCGACTACAATCATCTAGTTGGGATTGGCTACGGGCTAGTCGCAGCGGGATTATATGCCAGTGTGATAATCATAAATAAGTTTATTCGGAATTTATCGGATCTGGAGACGACCATTTTGCAGCTTGGTATGGCTAGTCTTGTTATGTTTCCTTATGTTTGGATGACGGAGGAAATGAGCTATGGTGGACTTGATTGGCGATCCATCCTATTAATTGCTGTATTTGGGATTGTCCATACAGGAATTGCCTATTTGTTATACTTTTCTGCCATCAAAAGGTTAAAAGCACAAACGATAGCGGTGATGAGTTATATTGATCCAATATCTGCTGTGTTAATGGCGGCAATCTTTTTAAGTGAAAGTATGACATTGGTGCAGATAATAGGAGGAATACTCATCTTAGGCTCCACTTTCGTAAGCGAAATCCAATTCAAACGGAAAAAACAGCCCAAACAACGATGACAATCCGCCCCAATAACCACTATACTACCCGAGTTTACATATTCTTCAGGATTTAACAGAGGTCTTTCAGGATTTGAGGCAGTTGTTTCAGGATTTGGAGGGTGCACTTCAGGATTTCCTCTATGTACACCGCTGAAGCGCTTCAGCGGTTTGGTATTATTTAAATGCTTCTACCGTGTAAACATTACCGGCATTCCAAATCAGGTATTGTGTGATGCCTTGATCTTCTAGGGCTTTGATTTGTTTTTGTACATCGGCAGCGGTGTAGGTGCTCAGATAGTCAAAGTCCTGTATCCAAGGACGAATCGTGGCGATTGTTTTACCTTGTTCCTTTAATTTGGCATTCCGGCTTTTGGCATCCTTCATTGCTAGAGCCATGATGTCATATGGAGCTCGGTCTGGATTGGCGACTCCGTATGAACCGGGGGCATAATGGGAAGGATATGTCATTGGTGAGATATAGTCGACATGTGGTGAAATATTCTCCCAAACCTGTCCTATGCCCATGTCGTCAGAAGCCGTCGTTACTAAACCAAATACATCAGCGGAGACGTAGGATGGGTGTTGTTTTAATTGTTGCTTAGAATACTTTAGGAAGGCGAGAATATTCTCCGCTTTCGATAAGCCTGTTGGATTATCATAGGTTACTTCCTGGTCAACCTGCTTGGCCCGTTCTGGGAAGCGGATATAATCATATTGGATCTCATCAAATCCACTTTCACTTACTTCTTTTGCAATAGAGGTCATATAGTTCCATACTTCTTCCTTATACGGGTCAATCCACTTTGTACCGGATGGATCCTGCCATACAGTGCCATCCTTTCGTTTGATAGCATAGTCTTGTTTTTTAGCGGCTAAATAGGGGTCTTTGAATACGACGATTCGGGCGATGGTATAGATGCCAGCATCCTTAAACCGTTGTACAAGCTTTTCGAGGTCCTTCGTTGCTGGATTGCTATCAGCGCCAATTTGATTGACAAGATCAACATTGGAATCGTAGGTGATTTTGCCATAATCATCTTTTACATCAATTACAGCGGCATTGAGATTCGTGCTTTTAATTAAGTCGATATACTTTTGCACGTTCTCTTCTTTGATGGAAGTACGATTCAAATAAATTCCCCTGACATCAACCTTTTTAGGCTTTTGTTTCACGAAATGGTTTGTTGCATGTTCTGATGATGGAACTTCCTTTGTGCTATCCTCCTTAGAATCGCTCTCAATAGACTCGATGGTGGCGTGCTTCAAAAGATGGCTATTACCTAGACTTAACATAGTCCCAGGTGAAGCATTTTGCTCCGTTGTGAATGCCATTAGCATCATGAAAAATACGATGGAAATTAATTTCTTAGTCAGCTTCATCCCCTCCTTATACGCTTACGTTGTGTACTTTTTTGTCGTTTGATTCGAGTTATTAATTAGCAATTACGTGTGTTTTTTCATGTACATGATAATGGCTTAGCTGGGGAAAAATATATCGTGTTTAAAAAAATAAAAAAACCCGGATTAATGCAAATTGGATTACATTAATTCGAGTTATTCAAGGGATTAAAAATGAGTCTTTCTACTTGTATACCAAACCTCAAATTCATCAACTGGCAATGGGCGACTATAAAAGTAGCCCTGGCCGAATACACCATGTACGGTCAAAATATCAATTTGTTCCTTTGTTTCAATACCTTCCACTATTACTTTTGTATCAATTTTCTTACCGATATGGATAATCGCTTCTAATAAGGAGCGAACCCGATTATTTTTGATCGAATCATTTAAGAAGGAGCGGTCAATCTTTAATTCATCAATTTCAATTTTACGAATCATACTTAAGGATGAGTAACCGATTCCAAAGTCATCTAAGGAAACACCGACACCGAGATTACGTAATGCCAAAATATTATCCTTCGCATCTTCATAATACAAAAACGCGCTTTCCGTTATTTCTAATGTTAATAGCTTCGGCTCCACGCCTTCTTCCGCAATAATCGTCTGAACGCGGTCAATAAAGTTTGGTGCCATGAGCTGTCTAGTTGAAATGTTGACGGATATTGGAAAAGTCTCCAACCCATTGGCCTTAAATCGCTTAATGTCACGACAAGCCTGTCTTAGCACCCATTCACCAATAGGGATAATAAGACCCGTTTCTTCTGCGATAGGGATAAATTCATCGGGTGGTATTTTACCCATTGGACATTCCCAGCGAAGGAGCGCTTCTGCACCAACTATTTTAAACGATGTAAGGTTAAATTGTGGCTGGTAGTGGACGGTTAATTCATTTTTTTCAATTGCTTTATGTAGATAGGTTTCTAGTATCATCTTGCGCTTCATTTTTTTATTTAGTTCATCATTGTAGAACTGGTAATTGTTCTTGCCATTTTCTTTTGCAAGGTACATGGCAAAGTCAGCTTTTTTAATTAATGCTTCTGCATCGTCCTCAAAGTCAAGATTAATGCTTATGCCAATACTCGGTGTTGAAATAATCTCTGTCCCATTTATGGAATAGGGCTCATTCATTTGTATGATGATATCTTCTGCTAACGTTTCGATTTCTCCGATATCCCGATTCTCTGCTAATACTAGGAATTCATCTCCACTTTGCCTCGACACAATATCACTGTCACGAAGAATTGCTGTTAGCCGATCGGCAATTTGGATTAATAATTGATCCCCAGCACTATGTCCAAGTGTATCATTCACTCGCTTGAAGTTATCAAAATCAATGAACATCACGGCAACCTGGCGACCATATTTATTGGATGTAAGTAATGCTGTATCGAGATAGCTTTTAAACCAAATCCGATTCGTTAAGCCTGTTAAGGAATCATAGTGAATGAGATGATCCATCTTTTGTTCCGCTTGTTTTTGGTTGGTAATATCAAATACAACACCATCAATACGGGTCACCAAACCATTCTTTTCTATGTGAGGTGTTGCCGAATCCCGTAACCATCTAATTTCCCCACTACTATGGAAAAAGCGATAGGTAATCGTTGTTTTTTTTCCAGCTTTTTGTTGTTTATGTGCCTCAATCAGTATATGTTTATCGTCTGGATGTACAACATCTGACCAATAATATGGGTTTTCCTTAAAAAACTCACTTGTTACGCCATATATTTTGGCATAGCCCTCGGAAAAGGTATACTCCTCCGTTTCTAAATCCCAGGTCCAAAATGTCATGTCATTATTTTCAAACAGCTTTTTTAGCTGCGCCTCATTCGTTTTAATTTTCCATCCAAGTGTTCCAATTGATAAAGAAATAATGAAGCCAATGACAATCGGTAGTTGGTTGTCAACAGATAGTTCCTTCGGCGTGGATAATAAACCCGTAACAAGCGTTGCCCCACTAAAAAGCATGAAGTAAACAATACCACCATATAACCCACCATAATAGGAAAATACAGCAATCATGATGATAATGATGGTCAGAAAAATGCCTTTTGATTCGATTGTGGCACTCATCTCTGCATAGATAGATGCTGCTAAAGCAATAGCTCCAAATACCCATAAAACGATTGGAATCCTTTTTAAACTTAATTTTGTCATCTGTTTTCACCTGTCAAGTTTTGTCGAAATCGCTACTTAATAATTTGAGTTTATCACACTTATTAAAAATTGGAAAATTATTATTTTTATAGAATATAGTGGGCTTTACGTACTTGGATAGGTTGAGAAAAAGTATGTTGATTTGGAGATGATTACGTTGATATATCTCGAATCATCAGCTTTTTTCGGTTGGGAAACGGGAGAGAAAGGGAGGTGAAATGTAGTGGGTAAAAATGACATAATATTACAATAAATGACAATTAATCCGAATGGGGAAATCCATCAATTGCAATTAATATTATAGCATGAATAGTTAGCAAATACACATTATTAGGTAAAAAATCCTATTGTTTTCCGAGGGTATATCTAGTATTTTTTAACTATATTTGTTGATTAAATAGCCGAAATGTTTGCAAAATATCTGAATATAAGTGTGGGGTCCAATGTTAATTCAAAAAGAACAATTGCTAAATAATGTATTATTAAACGGCATACAGGATATGGTTTATATTATGGAAGTAACCGATGACAGAAGGTTTATTTATTATTTTATTAATCAAGCAGTAGAAAAGTTTGCTGGATTGAAGGAGGATATTATTGGGAAAACCTTTCATCAAGTATTAAACCAACAAAAAGCAGATTTTCTTTATCAGAAATATCAGGAAGTACTTGATACGAAAAGCGTTGTTGTGTATGAAGACCTTTTTCCATCGCCTATCGGTGAAGTTCGATATGGGGAAAATGTGCTGACTCCACTATTTGACGAGAATGATACATGTACACATATTGTCGCAGTTGTGAAGGATATTACCGAGCGTAGACTTGCCGAAAAGACAGCCCAGAAGGCTACAGAATTGCTTATAGAGGGCAAACAACGCTATCAATCGTTGTTTGATTATAATTTAGATGGTGTGATTGCGACAGATGAAAATGGAATCATTGTGAATGTTAATCACTCACTGGAGTTCATCACTGGATACGCGCAGGAAAATTTGAAAGGAAAGCATTACACGGATCTCATCCTTGCAGAAGATGTACCCACTGCCCAAATGTATTTTGAAATCGCAATCAATGGTATTTTAGAGGAATTTAATATCCGGATGTGTAGTAAATCTGGTAAGCAGATTGACATGATATTAAAGCTAACACCTATTATCATCAATGATAAGACAGTTGGCATCTACGCCATTTGTAAGGATATGTCCGAACAGATTAGTATGCAAAATAAGTATACGGAAAGCGAAAATAAGTTTGAAATCATTGCCGAATACTCCGGCGATCTCATTACAATGCTCGATCGGCAAGGGAATATTACCTATGTATCTCCATCCTATCGGGATGTACTACAATTCGATCAAGAGGACTATATTGGCAAAGAATTCTATTATAATGTTCACCCAGATGATATTGCGCCTTTACTCGCATCATTTGAACAATCAAAGGTAAGTGGCAAACCGTGGGAAGCACAATTTAGACAAAAACACAAAAAGCTAGGCTGGATATGGTGTGAGCTAAAGGGCTCTCCCGTCTATGATGAGCATAACCAATTTAAACAAATGGTCGTCTTGTCCAGAGATATTTCATTACGAAAAAGCTATGAAGATAAGCTAAAGTATTTCGCCTACCATGACCCATTAACCGGACTCCCTAATCGTCGCTATTTCACTATGCAATTAAAGCAGGCACTTGATTTGTACGAGAATACAGGGGAGATGTTTGCTGTTATTATTATGGACTTAGATCGGTTCAAGGAAATTAATGATACCTTTGGCCATGATATTGGCGATAAAGCCATCGCAGAATTTGCTTACCGGGTGGGGAAAAAGATTCGCCGTCATGATACACTAGCAAGGCTTGGTGGAGATGAATTTGTCCTACTCGTACAATCACTAGAAAAGAAGGCTGATGCCGTTCATATTGCGGAGGATATCATTGATGTAGTAAAAGCCCCTTGGAAAATTGACGATGCGCAGTTTGTGACGACAGCTAGTATCGGAATCTCCTTATTAGACGTAGATAAGGAAAATACGTATGAAACCCTATTTAAAAATGCCGACCAAGCATTATATGAGGCAAAGAATGCCGGTGGAAATCAATATGCGATTAAAATGTAAAAGACCGTATCATGGGGACACCCACGACACGGTTTTTAGTTTATACGTATTTCAGCCGCATGACTGTTTTCGTCTGGTGTATAAATATCTAGTAACAAGTAACCGACACCAGCAGCCAGTAGCGTGAAAATAATAATGAAGAAAACTGCTAACTTCCCTTTATGATTTTTCAACTGAATCACCCTTTATATAGTCGGACCTATCTCGATTAAATCCTAGCAAATCTATTATGAAAAGTAAATAAAATTAGTCAATTGCTACTGCTACATCATAATCCGATAAAGAAATGTCTAATGCTTCCCTCATTGCCAGTTTAGCAAGTTGTATGCCCAAATAGGGACCAGTCGTTAATCCAGATGAGCCTAATCCATTGGCAATGAGAATGCCTTCTGTATTTGGTATTGGACCGATGACCGGTAGGAAGTCCGGTGTGAACGGACGGAATCCGACACGTGCTTCTAGGAATGTACTAGTATGAAGCGCTGGAAGGACCTCTAACGCTTTCGATAATATATCATGTACACCACCACTCGTGACACGCTGATCAAAGCCTTGGTCATTCTCATGGGTAGCCCCAACAACAAGATGATGTTGAAATGGTACGATCGATTGATTGGTTGGTGGCATAATCACGGGCCAATCTATGCTTTCTACTCCTGGAACTGCCAGATGGAGAATCTGTCCTTTTTGTCCGCTAAATTGAAAGTTAATACCTAACGGAGCGAGAAAGTCATTCATCCAGGCACCACAAGTGGCTATCACTTGGTCTGCTTCATAGTATTCATTCCCTACATAAACACCATAGACATGGCGATCCTTTTGATACAATGTTGCCTTGCCTGCGATTAGCGTTGCCCCATGTTTTTGTGCCGCATCGAGTAATGCTTGTCGAAAAGCTTTCCCATCCACTTTAGCTGCACCGCTAACATGTACAGCAGCATAATCCTCATCAACTAGTGGGATGATCTCCTTTACTTCAGCCGGCGATAATAAGGTCACGTCACCAATCTCTGGTGCGTCTTCGCGACGTTTGATAGCCCTTTCCTGCATGGCAAGTAGCTTTTTTTCTTCCTTATGTAAGCTAAGTGCCCCAACCTTGGCATATCCTGTTTCCTTTATGCCATCCTGTTGTAATTCTGCTACTAATTCCGGGTAAATCCTCGCCCCATTTTTAGCAAGGTGATACCAGGCTTTATTTCTTCTCTGTGATAACCATGGGCAAATAATACCAGCAGCTGCTTCTGTTGCCTGGCCAATTCCGTGTCGATCAACAATAACAACCTCATGGCCACGTTTGGCAAGCTGATAAGCAGTAGTAGCGCCCAATATTCCTGCTCCTACAATAATATAACGTTTCACTTTTAAAACCTTCTTTATAAGTAATCTATTATTACTATAAGAATTCTGAGAGGAAATGTAAAACTTCGTATGTAAAAAAATTCAATCCAACCAAAATTTATGATAATCTTGTACATAGGAAAATTTGCTATAAAAGTGATACATATAAAGGAGAATGAAGATGGAAAAGACGCTAGTTTTTGGTCATAAGAACCCAGACACAGATACAATCTGCTCAGCTGTTGCATATGCGAATTTAAAGAATAAATTAGGTGTGAATGCGGAAGCTGCGCGACTTGGTGAAGTGAACAAGGAGACACAATATGCACTAGATTTCTTTAACGTAGAGGCACCTCAGTTAATTGAAGCTGTACCTGCTGATGTGAAGGATGTCATTTTAGTCGATCATAATGAATTCCAACAAAGTGTTAGCAATATTAACGATGTACGTATTGTCGAAGTGATTGATCATCACCGTGTATCCAATTTCGAAACGAAAGAACCATTATACTTCCGTGCGGAGCCAGTTGGTTGTACGGCAACAATTCTAAATAAAATGTACAAAGAAAATGGCGTAGAGGTAACGAAGGAAATTGCTGGTTTATTACTATCTGCCATTGTCTCTGATTCCCTTTTATTAAAATCTCCAACCTGCACCCAGGAGGATGTGGATGCAGCGCATGAGCTAGCGAAGATTGCTGGTGTTGAGCTGGAACAGTATGGATTAGACATGCTACAAGCAGGTGCTGACCTGAGTGATAAGTCACCAGAGGAGCTTATTACGATGGATGCAAAAGAATTTGCAATGGGCGATGCAAAAGTAGAAATCGCGCAAGTTAACACAGTAGATGCAGGCAAAGTCTATGAACTACAAGCAGAACTAGAAGCAGTAATGGATAAAGCGGTTAACGAAAAAGGATTAGATCTTTTCCTATTTGTGGTTACCGATATTCTAAACAATGATTCAGAAGTTCTAGCACGTGGTGGAAATGTTGAAAAAGTAGCAGAAGCGTTTAACGTAGAACTCGATTCCAATAATCGTGCCCTATTAAAAGGTGTTGTATCGCGTAAGAAACAAATCGTAACAGCGCTAACGGATGCTTTTACGAAGTAGTTGGATGATGAAGGTAGAATAAACACACTGTACTCTTTACAGTGTGTTTATTTTCATTATCCTCCTAAACCTTATGTAAAATAGACTTTTGGAATTCTCTCTGGTGTAAGAGGATTCTCATTATAATGGGGGCATTAATATAATCCCCCTACAAGTCACGTTAGAAAACTAGCCACCTGTAAGAAATAAAAAGCTTTGAGCATGCGCCCAAAGCCTGTATGGTAAAAGGAGAGATGTAGCATACGGTTGGTGGCTTATAGCAATTCCTTAGCGTTTATTTAACGAAGAAGAGATTTTGCAGCGAAGTGCGTCGATACGGCTATGAGCGCCTTTCACTAGTTGTTTTAATTGACATTTTACATCTTGTAACATCATACTACCTCCTTTCTAGTGGCAGTTTATGAAAGGAGGTAGAAGTTGTTCGTATGTTTTCACTATTTCTACTAAAATTGGTAGATAAAATAGGCGACAAGCATTTATTCTTTATTCGATTTTAAGAATTTGCTCATTAAATCTGTCATTTCCTCCATTTTCTTTTCGTCACTAAGCATTTCCTGCATCATATCCATCGCAGCTTTTCTCATGTCTGGATCCTTCATCATATTGGATAATAAGTCAGAAGCATTTCCATCTCCGCCTAAATTCTTTAGCAGCTCACTTAGATTTTGATCCTTTGCCATCATGCTCACCACCTTTTCATAAGGGATTTTTTTCGCTACTTTACCTACACCATCTACTAGTACTTGCCTATATTTCTTTCCTTCCTCAGACTGCAGAGCGTGGAATAATGCTTGTAATCCTCCCAACCATTGTGTATTGAGATTATTGCTTTGCCACTCATGCTTTAATCGCTCAAGAAGAGCAGGTGACGGTGGGGTGGCTTCTTGATTATTGGGATTTGGAGGGGTGTTGGAATAGTTTGGAGCTTCATTAGAAACGGTAGTGGAGGATTGGTAATACCGATTTCGTTTGAATTCACGGTATTTTCCAGCTGCAGTACGCTTAAAGGATATCGTTTTCAAATTCATCACCACCTTTATTTCTTTTCCTTCATTACAAAGGTACGCAGTTCTTTAACACTCGGTAAGTGCGTGAGTCTATTTTGTATGGAAAAATATATGCTTGCCTACTAGAAATAGCGTTAATAGGTTATAAATCCTACTGAAAATAACCATTTTTTAATAGAGAGGTTATTTCGTCCAATCTAAAGCTACCACCGGACATAACTTATTAATGTGAGGCCTCACTAAAAGGCTTTAGGAGGTGTTAGTTAATGATTGCAGCATTATTATTACTATTCTTTTGGTTCCTAATCTTTACGCCAATCATCTTGTTAATTGCGATTGTATCTGTATTAGCTCCGTAAGCTAATGTAAGTAGTCCATTTAAAAAGCCTCTTTTCTACTTGAAGGGTAGTAGTTCATCTGCTTGATGACTACTACCTTTTCTATATGTATAATATCTTCCCCACTCCCAAAACTAACGCTATAGTTGGAAAGGAGGAAGAGCATGAGTTCAAGACCTAAAGGGCCGAAGCAACAAGAGCAACCCAACCTACCAAAAGCACCAGAAATGCCATATGGCGAAGGATTAGACGGATCGAAAAAGGTGAAAAATCGAAATCATTCGCGTCAAAATCATAATCCACACCATGGCTTATAAAAACCAAAAAGACAGTCAGGAGGCTGTCTTTTTTCGTGCGAAAGCTAGTGAATTACTCGGAACACGTAATAGGATGAGGAGAGCACTTAGATAATAGAGAAGGGTTCTTATGGGTAGATAGAGCTAATAGGTAAGGGAAGAAAATGGCGAACGAATGTCCTGAGGAATTATTGATAATGTCTATTAGATGGCCTATTATTAAGGATATAGTTTGTTACGAGGGGGATTACCATGTCGATAATAAAGGATAGATGGTTTACGGTTGAAGAAATAGACGCAACGACATTTGCGATTAGTGAATATGGTCACTGGGAGAAGGTACACTCCTTCCTGTTAATTGGAACGGAAAAGGCTGCCTTAATTGATACTGGGCTCGGGATTGATAATATAAAGCGAATTACCGATCAGTTGACTGATTTACCTATTGTGGTCATTACAACCCATGTACATGCAGACCATATTGGTGGGCATGGACAATATGATACGTTATTAGTTCATCATGCAGAAGAGGACTGGTTGATAAATGGAATTAAAGGATTATCTATTGAGCAGATTCGTAAAGATATCGGGCGTGATATTACGGTAGATACACCACCAGAATTTAATCCAAATACATATACACCATTTACAGGGAAACCAACCGCTCTGCTTTCCGATGGTGACTTGATTGATTTAGGTGATCGCTTATTGTCCATTTTCCATACACCAGGTCATTCACCAGGACATATTTGTGTCCTCGATAATGACCGGGAATATTTATTTACAGGTGATCTACTCTATACCGATACACCGATATATGCGTTTTATCCAACAACAGATCCAATAGCATTACTTGATTCGTTAGAGCGTATTTCTTATTTACAAGTCCAACGCGTATTTGGCTCCCATAATACATTAGGACTAGATCCGAGTATTTTGTTTGAGGCACAGGATGCAGTATATGAGCTTCGGCGCAAAGATTTAGTAAGGCATGGTACCGGAACACATACATTTAAAACGATTAGCATTCAGTTTTAGGAGGGAGCTATGTTTGATTCGTTAACAGTATTAAAAGCTGGTTCAAAGAGACAACAGAGGGCATATGATGCCATTAAAAAACTGAATGTACTAGAGGATTTGGCCCCGTATCATCCTGTCCTTTGTGGAACACTGCCGTTAGGAATAGATGTCGAACAGTCCGATTTAGATATCATTATGGAAGTTCATGATTTTCAAGGCTTTACGAAAAAAATTGTCTCTCTTTACCACGATAAGAAAGACTTTAGAGTGAAAGAAACGGAGATAAGAGGCGAGCGCGTCATAAAGGCTAATTTTCAATACTGCGGATTTGATTTTGAATTATTTGGCCAAGCTGTTCCTACCGATAAACAAAATGCCTACAGACATATGGTAATCGAACACATGCTACTTGAACAATACCCACAGATAAAAGAACAGGTAATCCAGTTAAAGCAACAGGGTGTAAAAACAGAGCCCGCATTTTGTCAGGTACTGGGAATTCAAGGAAATGATCCATATAAGGATTTACTCGTCTATGGTAAAGCGATATTCGGAGGATAGAAATGGAAAGAATTCAGCTATTGCATCCAGAAGGCAAGAAAGGTAGTCATATTGTAAAAGCGAAATATGATGTGATGAAGGAAGTCATGCTTGAAACCATTACAGATTATGGGGAGATAGCTTTTAAAGAGCTTGCCAATGTCATCCATGAAAAGCTTCGTGATAAATGGGAGGGCTCGGTAACTTGGTATGTAACAGCAGTCAAGCTTGATTTAGAGGCACGGGGATTGATTGAAAGGTTTGCAAAGGACAGACAGCAGTATATTCGGATAGCTAGATGAAACAAGACTACTAGAGAGAGCACCTCCCTAGTAGTCTTCATATTAACACCACAAATTCTCTCCATTGGTACGGAAGTATTTTTATGCCAGAAATCCCTCGAATCCCTACGCAACTTGCATTACCCCTAGAATTTATCTCTTCATTCAAGAAATTGCCCATGACAGAACAGCCTTTCCATTATATAAGCATCTTTTCCCATGGAATATTATTCCTTCTCCGTCTTAAGTCTGAATTGGTTTCGAACCATGGGCCGTGGTGAGGGGTGAATGGGGTCCGTTAAAATAAAAGTAGAAATTAACTTGAGCTTATGTAGAAAGGATGGAAGAAATGACGATAGCTATTGTAGAAGTGAAAAATCTGAGAAAGTCCTACAAGAAGCGGAAGACAAAAGAGATGATCACAGCAGTAGATGATATTTCGTTTACTGTAAATCGAGGAGAAATTGTTGGATTACTTGGACCAAATGGTGCAGGGAAAACGACGACCATTAAAATGATCTGTGGATTAGTTATCCCAGATGGTGGCATGATTACCATTAATGGTATTGATAATCAGAAGAAGCGGCTTCGTGCACGGGAGCATATTAGTGCTGTTCTAGAAGGGAATCGTAACTTGTATTGGCGGCTAACAGTAAGAGAAAATCTAGAATATTTTGCAGGTAATCGCGGGAAGTCTCGCAAATCGGTGGCCGGTAGGATTGATGAGCTGTTGGAGCAATTCCGTTTAAAAGATAAAGAAAACGAAATGGTAAACCGTCTGTCGCGAGGCATGCAACAAAAGCTTGCGATTGCAGTAGCAATGCTTGCTGGTAGTGAGGTTATTTTATTAGATGAACCAACACTTGGTCTTGATATTGAGACTGGATATGAGGTTCGTGAAATACTACGGGAGATTGTCAGGACACAGCATAAAACCATCATTATTACCTCACATGATATGGATGTCATTCAAGATCTATGTGAACGCACGGTTATTATTAATAATGGAAAAGTAGTTACCAATGATCGTGTAGATAATTTAATGAAGCTATTTGAGGTACGTGCCTATTCCATTAAGCTTGATGGCCATTTAAGTGAACAGCAACATCAATTATTACGAGAAAAATTCCCACAACTAATCTATACACCTGATACGTATCAATCGAATTTGGAAGTCGATTTAACGAATAGCCAGGAAATGTATGAATTATTTGATATCCTCAAGCTTGAACAAATACCAGTAGATACGATTGATCGGAAGACGATTAATTTTGAACAAGTGTTTTTGAAGATTGTAAAGGGGGAGGAAGAACATGCGATTCCTGAACGTGCTTAAAGCGAATATCAAAAGAGAGTATATTCTATTAAAACGATACCTACCGAACACGATAGCGATTCTAGTCACATTTTACGTCATATTTCTAGGTATGTTCTTTGGTATTACCTTAATTGGTGACCCAAGTACACAAGATGCCAATATACAATACGTGATTGTCAACTATATTTTCTGGTTTTTAGCGATGCTTGTCGTAAATGATATTGGCTGGCAAATTACGAATGAGGCAACACAAGGAACACTGGAGCAATTAGGGATGTCTCCAATGGGGATATGGAAAATCATGGTGTCGCGTTTAATTTCCATTACTATTGTCAATTTCATCATGATAATCGGTTTGTTGTATGTAAGTATGCTGACCTCTGGGCAGTGGTTAAATATTGATGTACTTTCCATTTTACCAGTATTCTTTTTAACCTTGATTAGTATGTTTGGACTTGGATTCATGATTGCAGGATTAACAATGATTCTCAAGCAGATTCAAGCATTTTTACAAATTCTCCAGTTCATATTAGCTGCACTTACCTTTGTATCAATTTCGGTTGCGCCGTTCTTAGCCTTTTTCCCATTTGTTAAAGGGATTGATATGGTAAGAGCTATTATGATTAATGACATGAGCATTACACAGTTTCAAATGGCAGATATTCTAATTCTTGTCTTTAACGCAGTATTTTATTTTGGTTTAGGCCTGTTTATGTTCCTACGTTGTGAAAAGTTTGCGATGAAAAAAGGATTGCTTGCCCATTATTAAGATGAAAATGGTATTAGAGGACTAAGGTAACTTCATTTTGACGATGACGTTATGTCTAGCGAAGGGGTTTACTAAACTTTTTTCTCATAAATAGGTAACTGTCTGATACATGTACCCCTTACTTGTCATAGGTTATTAGTGAACTTATCACAAGAAAGGGGTAAAGTCATGAGACACAGACACAATTGTGGATGTCCAAAATGTGTTGTTCATCCTACTAAGCACAATGTAGTGCATCATTGTACGGAAGAAACGGTTCAACATGTTCATCCCTCTCATACGACAGTGATGAATCATCACCTGATAAAGAATCAACATGTATTCCCACACTCAACTTCTGTTCAAAATACAGTAAATAGTGTAGATATGTATGGAGGTTCGTTTAATGTCCCAGCAGGCCCAGGTATGGGTCCAGGCCCAGCACCAGGTCAGGTTGCAGGAGCTTTTGACCCTGGCATGGGAGCAGGCCCGGGAATGGGAGCAGGCCCAGGAATGGGAGCAGGCCCAGGAATGGGAGCAGGCCCAGGAATGGGAGTTGGACCAGGCACGGGAGCAGGACCTTGGGGAGCTCCTGGAGCAGCACCAGGTCAAGTAGCAGGAGCATACACCCCAGGCGCTGGCCCAGGCTATGGAGCAGGCCCAGGTTGGGGTAAGAAACCTAAGTGCTAATGTAGATAGAATGAATGATGAGCTAGCAGTGTTGCTGGCTCATTATTTTATGTTTGGTAATAGAAAAATGAGCGCGTCCACACGATGTCATGGATAGGTCGTTTATCAATGGACAAGTTAGGATGAGTTCATGCAGAATGGTATTAAAGACCAGTGTTCATTAAAGGATGTGCATACATGAAAACACTAATGGTGACAGGATACAAACCAAGAGAAATCAATATCTTCAAGGAAAACGATCCGAAAATCCATATTATCAAGGCAGCAATAGAGAAACGGATAATTGGCTTTATTGAAGAAGGATTAGAGTGGATTCTCATTTCCGGTCAAATGGGTGTCGAGCTATGGACTGCGGAGATTGTCTTAGATTTAAAAGATCACTACGACATTCAACTTGCGATTATCCCGCCCTTTGAAAATCAAGATGAACGTTGGCCAGAGGATTTAAAGCTTAAGTATGAGGAACTAACGATGCTAGCTGATTTTTATCAACCCTTGTACAAGGGAGATTACAAGGGACCATACCAATTCCGTGCCAAGAATAAATGGCTTGTTGAAAAAAGTGATGGCTGTCTTCTGTTACTCGACGAAGAGTATCCAGGTAGCATAAAGTTCTTTTATGAGGAAGCAAAACAAGCCCAAAAAGACTACCCTATCTACTTTATAACACCATCTGACTTAGATGATATGGTAGAAGAGATTCGCATGAGTGATCCAAATTACTGGAATTAACCAAGGCATTTTGCAGGATTTTCCCTGTTGGAAATCGAATAGTAATGCTATAAGAAATCGAGGATAAACCAGGTGGGAGAGTGAACCGATGGAAAAGTTTCCTATACGATATACGAAAAGACTGCAACTAGTAGAGATTGATCATCAGTATGATCAAGCAATTTTTGATGTGCTATCGAGAGATGATGTAACGAGATACTATGGTAGAGAGAGTATGGTGTCTTTGGGAGAAGCACAAGAAATGATCGATCATTTTCACATGATATTTCACAGTGGACGCGGGATACGGTGGGGAATCGTTTGGAAGGAGACCGGTTCATTTATCGGGACCATCGGCATACATAATTATTCCTCTGTGATGAAAAGAGCTGAAGTCGGTTTCGAGTTACATCCAAATTATTGGCGTAAGGGGATTCTATCAGAAGCATTGAATAATGTATTAGAGTATTGCTTCGTGGAAATGGGGCTCCATCGTGTTGGAGCGATTACCTTCCCAGCGAACGATGCTTCTAATAAATTGCTAGAAAAAGCAGGTTTTACCCATGAGGGCGTCCTTCGCGGCTACCTTTTCCAAAATAATCAATCCCATGATGCCAATGTATTGTCCTTACTAAAGCCGGAATGGCGCCGGAGAAAGTATGAGAAAGACGCCCCAGTTCAATACACCGACCATATGACAGAGATTGTAAAACGTGCAGAGGCAGAAGGAGACTTCGACAACCTCCCAGGCAAAGGGAAACGATTAGACCTAGGTCCAAATTACCTCAACCCATCCGAAGCTCAAATGTACAAAACACTAAAAGACAACCATATCCTTCCACACTGGGTCGAATTAGCAAACGAAATTGATCGACTGAAAGAAAGCTTACCAGAAGTAGAAGGAAAAGAACGCCGCAAACTAGTTAAAGAAATTAATAAAAAGATTAAAGCATATAACTACGCCTGCCCACCATCTCTCCAGAAAAATAAAGTAGACCAGTCCTAAGTTGGGATTGGTTTTTTTACTTGGCAAGGAGCGGCGCATCCCCTGAAGAGAGCGCGCAAAATATCAAGGAAGCGCGGTATCTATGGAGTGCGAAAATCGAAAGGAGGAGCTCAAATCCTGAAAGAGGGCGCCCGAATCCTGAAGAATATGTCAACCCGCCTGGATGGAGGCACTCATCTCAAAGAGAAACGCCTCAACCCGGGAGGAGATGCTCACTCCAAGCAAAGCGCCCCCCTGGGAGGAGGCGTTCACCCCAAGCACCCCCCCACCCGGATGGAGGTGCTCAACCCAAAAAGCCCCCGTTCAAAAGGAGGCACTCCCCCCAAGCAACCCCCCCACCCCAAAAGCACGTCCACCCAAAAAAGCGGGCACCTAGCCCGCTTCTACCTACCAAAGATAATCTAGCATATTATCTTCGAATAGATTTGTATCAATATTACATGTTTCTGAGTCGATAGCGTATTGCCAACCGTAGACTTTGGCGTTTTCTGGCCCTTGAGGATTATATTCTGGGGCATCTTCTTTTGTGGTGATTTCTTCTTGCGGATAAGCTGTCCAAACAATCGTGTTTTCTTGAATTTCTTGTTCCATGGAATTGTATGCATTTAGGAGCTCGCTCTCTTCATCAAACACACCATATACCCCGGGTTCATAGTTGGAGTCAGCCATTATCTCGTACCAACCCTCCATGAATGCTGCGTCAACAGGGTATTCCGGCTCGATATCGACGAATATAGCAACGCCCTCAGGAATCTCCATTTCCTGTGCCATCGCGATGGCTTCCTCTGCATGGGAGACACCGTTATCATACCCGCGAGCATCTTCAACATGATTATAGATAACGAGAATCTGAATATCGTTATCATGTAGTAGCTGAACTTCATCCGCATCTAAGCCTTCTGAAACGCCTTCCTTCTCGCCTAGATAACGTCCCCACACTACTGGTTCACCAAAATTATCTACTACACAGGCATAGAAATCGTCATCCGTATAGGTTGCAGAGTCAACTCCCCAATGCAGTTCATTACTGTTATCGTTCTCAGCTCCATTATCATTATCGTCACCATCCCCGTCCCCGTCCCCATCATTACGGTCCTCATCTTCACGCTCTTCTGTATCTGGATCTTCTGCCTCATCAGTGGTATTAGAAAAATAGGCGAAATAGATGAATAGGGGAATGGCAATGAGGAATATCAAGCATGTTAGGGTGAAAAGCTCTTGTTTCTTCATATGGGCTTATAACCTCCTTTCAACCCCCATAGCATTATATGGTGGTGGGCAAAAGAGGTTCGGGCTAGTGCATATTTTATTTGCAGGAATATTAAAAAGTTTGTCGAAATAATACTATAGAACTATTTTAAGAAGAGAAGCTAAAAAAGTGCTATTAGAGGTGATTACAATGGAAAAATGGAGAAAAGTTGCATCGGATTATGTGTTTAAATCCCCATTTGGAAATTTACGGAAGGATAAACTAGTACTACCAGATGGACAATTGATTGATTCCTATTATGTCAATGAATATGAAGATTGGGTTAATGCGGTTGTCTTAACAAAGGACCAGCATCTGGTCCTAGTAAGGCAATATCGCCATGCCGCTCAAGACTTCTTCTTAGAGGTTCCCGCGGGAAAGGCAGAAGCAAATGAGTCGCCTCGAGAGGCAATTATTCGAGAGGTGCGAGAAGAAACGGGATATATCTCCGATTCCAGTCCTATTAAACTAGGAGAATTCTATGTCAATCCTGCAACACAGACGAATAAGGTAATCACCTTCCTATTTCTTGATGCGTATCAAGCATTCGAACAGGACTTGGACCCGACAGAATTCATTGATATTCATTTGATTGATATTGAAGAAATGGAAAAGATGATTGCAAGTGGGGAAATTAACCAGCTATTTACCGCAAGTGCCTATTACATGGCGAAATCTTACTTCATGACCCGGTTGAAGGAGAACTAGAATGACTGCCTACTATGTTACTTGGGGAGAAGCAACAGTTAAATTAACATGGAAAAAGGATTTCAATCCTCCAATAGAACTTGTGACAAGTATCCACGGATTTTGCTTTAAGGATGGAAAGATAATGTTGGTAGAGTTGGATCAACGCGGCTGGGATATACCAGGTGGCCACCTAGAACAAGGGGAAACACCAGAGCAATGCTTTCAACGAGAAGTGTTGGAAGAGGGATGTGTGGAAGGAGACTTACTGTTTTTAGGAGCGGTAGAAATAGATCATCATGAGAATCCAACATGGTCTGAAACGAGTAAGTATCCCGTTGTTGGCTATCAATTATTCTATCGAATGGATATAACGAAGACCCATCCGTTTGAGGCAAACGATGAGTCCGGTAGAAGGGTTTTTGTCTCTACAACGGAGATAGCGAACTATTACAATATGCCTGACATTCATCAAGAAATAGTAGCATACGCCTTAGAAGTGAAGGAGAAGTAATCGAATCATACCATAACGAGTGTGAACGATGTGAAGCCTTTTTGGCGGGTGACAGTCCTTGCAGGCAGCTGTTCAGTCCGAACGAATACCACCCCAACTCCAGAAACATAGCTACCACACCATCCACGAACTAACAAAAAGGCCAATGACAGCTTAACAATGCAGGGATGACACGTGCCTAGAGAAAGGCATCTCCATGTCTCCCTGCATGTTTGAACAGTATAAACAATATATCCTCGAAAAAAGCATGCAGCCCTACCTTGCATTTGGTTGCTCATCCCTCTACAGCATAAGAAATACCTCTGCAGTAAAACCATAGCACGACAGACAGAAATCACGCCTTCAATCTTAGGCCTATTTCTGGAGCTAGTTCGATATCGCTAGTGAACCCGCAAAGTTAGACCTTCCTACAAACATAAACCATCCCATAACTATCATTCGTTATCGGCGTTTCCTTCCAATCCTGATATACATGAACGATCTCAAATCCGTGCCGTGCTAAAAGTCGTTCCATTTCTTTAGGAAAAACATATCGCAAACGTATATTAGTTCGCTTCTCATCGACAATCGCTAAGCTAGCGTTTTTATACCGTCTAATCGTCGTATAGTCTTGGATTTGCTCCAGTGCATCATAGTGACTAATCGTATACACATCGACAATAGTGCCAGTTTCTTCATCCGTATACGTTCTCCAATACTCTTCTGTACTTGGCTGCAATAATTCTTCAGTACTTGGAAAACGGGTACCAAAGATAAACACACCATCTCGTTCTAAATGCTTGTTAACGGAGGATAGGAATTGATCTTGTTCTTCATTGGTAAGGAAATGCTGAAATGAATTACCAACAGAATAGATGAACGAGCTTGTTACGTTTAAATTCAGTTTCGTACAATCTTGTTCCATCCACTCGATAGTCAAACCAAGCTTCGTTGATTTCTTGACCGCTTCCTGTAGCATGCCTTTATGTATATCCACTCCAATCAATCTATGGCCATTCTTTGCTAATGGAATGGTCATTCTTCCCGTTCCACACGCTAAATCAATAATAGGACCGTTTGTTTTTTCTGCCCATTTTAATAAATAGGGAAGTTCCTGTACATAGGATTCATTTTCTTTATCATATAAAATCGGATCATCATATTCTTGTCCATTTTCGAATGTCATGTTCTACTCCTTTAGCTTATCTTTACTACAATATTACCACAAAATTCGCAAAAAACAGTATGAATGGAGTATCTTTCCCAATAAAAAAATCGTACAACACTGCTAGCTGTACGATTCGAACCTTTCTTTATCTTTCCTTACTTAATCGCTTAACAAACAATGTCAGCCAATAAGATAGAAATGCAATCGCTAAATCGATAAGAAAAAGGTAAAACATATTCATCCCTTTGTTAAACTCAGACAGTCCCATAAAATCCTCGATTGGTAAAAATACAAAGGCAAATACAGCACTAACCAATATGGCATACAGATAATAATTTTTACCGTGATTCGTTGCATATTGATAGACGAAAAGATAGCCAACAGGTAATACGGATGACGTCATACTTAAAGCGTATGGCAAAAGGGGAACGATAAAATATTGATGGACGAATAAAGAAGTAAAGCCTAATAACGTATCTGTATACGTCCACAGCATATGTACACAAAAACCAAAAAATAATATTTCAAATATCCGAGTCCGATCTACATAAACATATAACAACACTAATGGCAATACTAATAAAGCAAGCACAAGCCAAAATTGCCAATCATCTAGAAAAGAGAATTCTTTCCAATAGGAAATTAAATCAGCGTTTAGCTTATCACGAACGTTATATATTTCATCCCAATATTGTTCTTTACCCATCGTAATCCTCCAAAATAAAAAGATACATGCTTTCAGTTTATTTTGTGACAAGTTGGATGCTTTATACGAATATATTCCACTAATTGTAGTCCGGTAGATCATAAGTTAGAAAAAGGGAAACGATGATGATATCGATCCCTTTGATAGTTCTATAAATGTTACTCAAATTTTACTTCTCTCAATGTACTAACTAGTAATTCAGCAGCAGACGGGTGTGGCCCAATGAAACGCTCCGCATCCTCTATGGTGAGATGATGCTGAATCATCCATCCAATTAATGCAATGATATCCTTTGCCTGATGACCAATACAGGATGCCCCTTTAATCACATGCTGTCTATCCCAAACAATCTTGAGAAATCCTTCCCGCTGATTGGCCATGAAGGCTTTAAAGTTCTTCGTATGATAAGGTGTTTTAAGGAAATCTAGATCCTCTCCATCTGCTCGAAATTCACCGATTGTCGCAATTTGAGGATTTTCATTAAATGAAAAAGGAAGGATGTCTGGAATTACAGTATCCTGTCCTACCGCATGTAATGCCGCCGCTCTTGCCATCGCTTTCGCTTGTACTGCAGTTAAGGAATTCGCTCCTTCTGCATCACCAACAATGTAAATGGATTCCCTAGCTGTCTGACCTAGCATATTGCAATCGACACTTCCATTGTTATTAAGCAGTAGATTAGCATTCTCTATTGCCAATGTGTCCAGATTTGAACGAAAACCTAAAGTAAGAAATGCTGCTTCAGCTTCAAAGATTTCACCGTCTTGACGAATCGCTGTAACACTGCTATTTCCATCACGTATCTCGGTTATCCAAGGCCCTCGTTCAATTATTACCCCAGAATCTTGATAAAGGGCGTGCATGTAGCTAATGATATCGTCATCCAATAATGGGTTTTCCTGTTCAGGAAGTAACCAAGTCACCTTAACCGCTAATTGTCTAAATAAATTCACAGCCTCATAGCCGATTGGACTGTCTCCAATAATGATAATAGAAGCAGGGAGACTGTTCATCTCCATTAGATTTTGATAGGAAAATATATTTCGTCCATTAGGTTTCATGTTTTCTGGGAATATAGGACGAGACCCATTAGCAATAATTATTTTTTCACTGGTAAGCAAGAATTCATGATTCGAAGGGGTAATAACATTGATGGTTCTTTCATTTAGGAAGGATGCCTGACCATGTACCAGTTGAACATTTGCTTTCTGTAATAAGTCCTGCTGATGTGCAAGCCAGTCTTGATAAATACGATGAAATTTAGGATTGGAAAAGGAACGTGTTCTGTTGATTTCCTCTATTTGTTCTAAAAAGATATTCGTATACCCTGCCTTCCAATCGCCAACTGCAGTATTGGAAACGAGTGTCACCTGATTGGAATAATGACTTGCCACAAGTGCAGCTTCTACTCCTGCTGGTCCCCCACCAATAATTAATACCTCTGTTTTCATTAAACTTCACCCCAATATTCTATGATACCGACTAAATTAGTTGATTTGGTACATACTTGACGATTAATAAATGGCTTGGATTCACGGATTTTTCACTATTCCTATGGAAAAAATCCCCTTTTAGTCTCTATCCTATCACAGTAAATGTTATAATGTTTATAAAATTTATATTTTTTAATAGCCTGGGGGAGTTCATATGCATGATTTCTATTGTGAAGAGGTACTCAGTGGGAAGACAAAGGTGGATAAGGTTTGCGAGACAGATCATGTTTTAGCTTATTATCATACGCGTCCGTTCTACCCGGTCCATATAGTTGCTATTCCAAAGAAGCATATCCCATCATTAACTAGGATAGACGAAGAGGATAAAGAAATATTGCATGATTTATTAGAGGTTATTCAACAGGTTGCACGTGAAGTAGAGAATGAATATGGTGCTTGTAGAGTCATCACGAACCTAGGAGAGTATCAAGAATCGAAGCATCTTCACTGGCATATCGTTTCAGGAGATAGTTTTGCTTAGGGGGAAGAAATGAAATTCACTCATTTTACAGCAGTACAAGTTCGAATTGCAAGGCCAACCGATAAATTTGACGAGGTCATTCGTTTCTATGAGCAAGGATTAGGGCTTCAGCGGATAACGGAATTTGAAGGGCATAGAGGCTATACAGGAGTTATCATAGGCATTCCAGATGCTTCCTATCATCTCGAGTTTACCAAGCATGTCGATGGCTCTCCATGTCCAGCGCCAACGAAGGATAATTTACTAGTATTTTATATTCCCAATCAGCTGAGATTCTCGTATTGAAAAATAGACTTGAACAGATGGGCTACCCGGAAGTCGAGCCAGAGAACCTATATTGGAAGGAACGTGGAGTCACTATCGATGACCCAGATGGCTTTCGAATTGTATTCATGAATACAGAAGGGGTATAACAGATGACATATACAATGAAAAGCTATCAGCCGTCCGATGAATTACAGTTGATAAATTTTATCACCGCATGGGATGAGGATAGCGAGATATTACACCGAATAAGACACTCTACCTATAAGCATGTCTTTTTGGTTTACAGTCAGGGAGAAATAAACGGCATGATAATGGCTTGGAAAAGTAGCTTCCATCTGAATTGTACCTATTTTACTTGTATGGCTCATCATACGGAGGCTGCTAAAGCTTTACTTGCAGAGTTAGAAAGGCATCTTGAACAACAAGATTATCCCTTACAAACCATAGTGGATGAGAACGATCGGTTACATGCTTTTTATCTGGACAATCTGTTCACGATTATCCGAAAAACCTATTTACCGAGAATTAACGTATTAAAGGATCATGCTAGTTTCGCTATTCCGACTAATCAGGTGGTCAAACCTCTAGATGAAGTAACTCCTCATGCTAAGCTAGCCAATCAGCTTGTAGCGCTCGTAAAAAGAAACTATGAGGAAACTCATCTTGTAAATCCAGTCGCAACAATAGAGCTTGCTAAATGGGAAAAGCTGACATATCCAGACGATTTACTAGCTTCTGGGAGCTTTGTCTGCTTAGACCCGAATGAAGAAAAAATTCTGGCCTATTCCTTCCTTCATGAAGCAGAAAGGGAGGACACGGTGGAATTAGGCTGGTGTGGTGCATTCGATGAGCCAAGTATTGCTATCATCCCATCGCTAGTTGTGAAGCAGCTTGAGTATGCTCTGAGCTGCGGCTACCAGTATGTAGAGGGAGAATTCGATACAACTAGTAGCTATGCAATGGAAGTACTTCACACCCTGTCATTACCAAAACACCCCGTATCCATTACTTATCAGAAAGGAGAAATATAAGCGATGATTTTACATACCGTTTCAACTGGAACAGGTGAAGCGATCCTGTTTCTTCACCAAGGACTGCAAACAAGTGAAACTGATTTTCAGATACAAAAGAAATATTTTAGTCAAAGGTATCGGGTCATTCAGGTTGATTTACGTGGGCATGGAAAGTCTGTGACAAATCATGTGAAAAATTACTTTGAAAACGCAGCAGTTGATTTGAAGGAAACCTTCGAGCATCTGACGATTGAAAATGCTCATATTGTAGGTAGCTCTTTGGGTGCAATGGTTGGATTAGTCTTTGCGAAGCGTTATCCAGATAAGGTTAAAAGCTTAACCTTATCTGGGATTATGCCACATAAACCGGATAACTGGGCAGAATTAAATAAAGAGGATACGGATCGAGAAAACACAATAGCAAATAGCAAAGATGCCATAGATTATTTTAATGAAATCCATGAAGGCGATTGGCTGAATTTATTAAAAGATTTTCAATCGGAGGATTGGTATCCATTTCAGGAGACAGGGGATTTATCAAGCTTACAAATGCCAACTATGTTGCTAGTTGGGGAGGAGAATCCACTCGAGGTGATTGGTGCAGTAGAATACCCAAAACAGCTCCAGGGTATTCATGTTTCCGTCATACCTTTTGCAGGTCATCTGCCTCATATGCAACAGCCTAAACTATATAATCTAATTGTAGAACAATTTTTAGAGAAGACAAGCCAATAAAGGAGTGGTTATATGGGATCTAGAATCATGCACTTCATCATTGCCAAAAGAATCGCAGAGGAAATGGGGATTAACAATCAGATGGCTTTTCTACTCGGAGGAGTTGCACCTGATGCGGTATATCCGAAAAATAAGTCGCATTTTTTTAAGGGCTCGGAGAAGGATTATTCGACTACGATTGAATTCGATACATTCTTGCAACAATATCCCGAGCGAACAGACTATGTATTAGGATACTACACCCATTTAATAGCTGATGATGTCTGGATGAACGGTTTTTACTTTAGTTGGCTAAAAAATCGCATGGATCAAGATCAGACACTCCTTGAACAATATCATGGCGATTTTCGTCTGTTAAATGCAAAATTACTTGAACAGTACAATATAAACGCTAGTATATTAGATAACCTGACCCTTGAACATATTCATGATTTGCAGGAAGTAAAAGTAAGCGATGTCGAAAACTTCATCCCTTATTTGAAAGGCGATATGGATTATCCACAAGAACATGTAGATGCCGAATTAAGCGTGTTTACGTTTTTACAGATGGTTGGCTATGTTGAGACATGTATCGAACGAGGGGTGATCAAATTACAGGAGTTGAAAAAATGATGATAGAGATTCGGAATATCCTGTTTAATGAGCCAGAGATAAATCATATTGCCCGCCTTTATAGTAAAATTTGGGGAACAAGTGCGGAGGAATTTCTAATCCGCTTTAAACGACATGCCACCTACCCAGGGTTTCGCGGAATTGTAGCAAGTGCTGGTGAAGAAATTATTAGCTTAGCTTATGGATACACCTCCATGGAGGGGCAATATTATCACGACATTCTAAAAAAGTCGCTTTCTACTACAGAACAGAAACGATGGTTAGCAGATTGCTTTGAATTAGTTGAATTAGCAGTCGACCCGGCATTTAGAGGAAATAAAATTGGAGAAGCAATATTGTCAGAGATAACAGGGCAGGTCATGAATGAAACAGCTATCTTAACTACCCAAATGAATAACCTTCCTGCACGGAAACTGTATGAAAAATTAGGGTGGATTAGCATTCGTGATAATTTTGTTCCTAATGAAAATGGTAAGTCGTATGTTATCATGGGGAAGGAACTTGAACATTAAGGTGAGGAGAAGATAGCAATGCTTCCGTATACAATCGGATTTATCCAGCGTGGTGACGAAATTCTATTATTAAACCGCGAGAAATCCTCCTGGATGGGTAGCTGGAATGGTGTTGGTGGGAAGCTAGAAAAGGGCGAATCTCCAGAGGCATGTATTCTAAGGGAAATCCATGAAGAAACGGGAATCGTATTAGAGGAGATTCAGTTTAAAGGATTAGTAACATGGGATGTAGATAACGCCTATACCGGTGGAATGTATGCATTTGTAGGAGAGGTACCAGAGTCTTATCCATACTCTACACCAATAAAAACTGCTGAAGGAATCTTAGATTGGAAGAAAATCGACTGGATTTTTCACCCAGAGAACACCGGTGTTGCTAATTTATCCTATTTCTTATCTGAATTGTTACAGGATGAGAACGTATATGAGCACCACTTTACCTATCAGAATAGTGACGTAATAAAGTTTGAACGGAAAAAGCTCTCATTACTAGAAGGAGTGAAGTGAGTACTGATCACTTCCTATTTCATAAGACTAGAAAGTGAATTAATAACGACCCAATTGCTATAGCAGAGGAAAAATATGATTTTTTAAATTGTTTTCCAAAAATTTGAAACCTTTTCGCCTGCAAATACGTCTATATATAAGAGCATTATTTAGAATACTATTATGAAATCCTAATTTTCCCATATTTCATATGGAATTGTGCTGGTTATATAGAAAAGTCTTGTATCAGGGAGGAGAAAATGAGAAAGTTATTAGCAATCTTGGTGTTCATCGTTGTGGTTTTAGTTGGGTGTTCATCTCAGACTCTTTATGATGCGATTAGTAAAAGTGAGTTTGGAAAATATGATAAACCGGAGATCTTATATCAGAATGATGATGTCGGGGTCGTTATATTTCTTTCCAAAGATAGTAATGGTGATTTTTATATTTACAGAACCACATATGAAGTAACGAAATTTAATCGGTATGAGCTAGACAAGACAGAAATGTTTAACGTAGCTGTTGATATCGGTCGGAAATCCGAATTTGTCCATTTGGATACAATAGGTGAGAATACAGATGAACCAATCAATCTCGTCTGGGGCGGTATTTTTCATTATCCAAAGGCAGAGCATGTTACGTATAAAATTAAAAATGATGATGGTACATTACATGAAAATCAGGTAGAAATTAATAAAAAGCATATTTTTGTTGATTTGTTACCAGAGGAATTTGAAGATACATATTCGATTACATTTGATGTGATTGATCGGGATGGAAATGTCCTGTTTAGCTATAATTAAAAACCCCTCCTTGCCCATGCAAGTGAGGGGTTTCTTTATTCTTATGTCGATTCGTAAACCGCTGGATGAAAAATGCACTAGCAGGAATTAGAATGCCATTAATTAACATATAACCAGTGGCTAACCACTGCACTGTAGCAGGACTTACACTAAATTCATCCATAATAGAGGGTAATGCAACATTTAAAAAGGTTTCATTTAATATCGCTACAAAGGCACCAAGAAATAGAATGGCAATAATTCCATAAGGCGCTTTCTGTTCCTGGTTAATCGAATTTGTCATGAACTTTACCTACTTTCTATATCGAATAGGGAATGTGATATAACTAACAGAATTTTATGTGAAGCAAAGTAATACAAGTTACTAGCTCCGGAAATATACGTAGACTCCTGCGGGAGGATAGGCATCGGTGAGACCCCGGATGCACCTGTCTACTAGCAAAGCTACGAAGCGGGCTTCCTCGGTGCAAGGCAGCAAGGAAGATTATCAAGTAGTAGCCTGGCTCAGGCAGCCGCCCGCGGAAAGCGAAGTATATTTCCGGAGCGTGGCCCTTGCTCATCATTCGGTTTTTCCTTTGAGAAAAATCTTTTGTCTCATCTGCATCCTGTTAGTAAATAGAGTGTAAAGAAAAGATTTCCACTTTTGCCGTTTATTGAAAAAAGGCTAATCTTGTAGTTAAATGAAACTATACTAACGTATTAATTAGGTGATTAAATTGAATATAACGAAACGAAAGAAGAAGGTATTAGACACCGCGCATCGATTGTTTATCGAAAAGGGGTATCAGGCAACTAGTATACAAGACATCATTGATGAAGCTGAAATCTCCAAAGGAACCTTCTACAATTATTTTGCCTCTAAAAAGGATTGCTTATTAGCAATTATCGAATTCATAGAGGCGGAAGGCAAGCAAAAGCGTATGGAGCTTGCCATAGGAAAAGACAAACAGGATGAAGAGGTGTTCATCAAACAAGTAGCTGTTCGAATTGATATGACAAGAAAGTATCATATACATGCGTTAATCGATAGTGTGATGGAGGTAGACAAACTAGAGATTACGAAATACGTGAACCAGCAATTTCGTTCAGAATTGCAGTGGTTGGCCATGCGCCTTCGTGAAGTGTATACCCCAGGCATTCCGGATTATGCCTTCGATCAATCTGTCATGCTTTCAGGGATGATCCATCATTTTCTTTATGTGTGGAACATGGGAGCGAGCAAAGAACTGGAGGCGGAAAGGGTTATCCGGTTTATTATAAAACGCTTGAAGCCTGCTATTCTAGAACAGGTCGAATCAGGAGAAACATTTTTTGATTACAATTGGCTCTCAGTAGAGCTAGATGACATTCCCCCGAATGATAGGCTCGACATTCTACTACAGGATATTGATCAGCTTATCGTTCATGCAGACGGAGAAACCCTAGCCTATTTAACGTTTCTCAAGGAAGAGATAACCTCAAATAGTCCAAGGGAATTTTTAATTGAAAGTGTTCTGTTATCCTTAAAGCAAACATTTGCAAAAACAGAACGAAAACATGAAATCAACCAAATCGTGCAACTAGTGCATCGCTATTTACATGATATGGAGAAGGTGGAGGTCTAAAGAGAATGGGGTATGAGCAAGCATTAGAAGCATATATTGCTGCAACCAATACACATGATTTTCAGCAAGTAAGCATACTGTTAGCAGATGATGCAGTATATTGGTTTTCTGATAAAACATGTCGATCTATTGCAGAGATTCAAGCCTATTTCGAACAAGCATGGGAGACGATTAAAGATGAAGTGTACCGTGCGACAGACATAGAATGGATTGTAGCTGAGGAAAATACAGCAACTTGTATTTATACATATCAATATGAGGGATATGCAAATGGGAAGTTTGTACAAGGTAGTGGGCGAGCTACAAATGTTTTTATCAAAGATTCCAATGGGAACTGGAAGCTTGTGCATGAGCATTTGAGTAGCTTAGGTTAAGCTACTACGAGCGTCTTGCTTAAAATCCTGAAGTGCTGTAGGGAAATCCTGAAGCTAAGCTCTTTACATCCTGAAAGATACCTTTCATATCCTGAAGCGCCCCTGCAAATCCTGAAGTATATCAACAGGGGCGCTTTTATATTTCCAATACGAATTAAAATCTATTAAAGGATTTTGGAGTTAAAACTAGAATTATAGAGTAGGAACATTATTTGGAGGGTGGATCGTCATGATTCGAATACTAGAGCCTGCTGATGCTAAGTCATATGCCGAGCTGCGCCTAAAGGCATTGCAAGAAAACCCAGAGGCCTTTTCAGCAAGTTTCGAGGAAGAGAAGGACAGACCAATTCAGCATTATGAGGAAAGATTTCAGCAGAAGCACTATAATTTTGGTGCTTTTGATAATGGGAAATTAGTCGGAGTAGTGTCACTAGTTCCAGAAACGAAGCGCAAATTGCAGCATAAAGCGAATATTTTTGCGGTATATGTGACTCCTTCCCATCGAGGTAAGGGAGTTGGAAAAGCACTTCTGGAAGCGGCGATTAATCAAGCCAAGCAAATTGAAGGAATCACGAGGATAAATATTGCGGTTGTGACAGTTAATCATGAGGCAAAGGCACTTTATAAGCGTTTAGGGTTTGAAACATTTGGAATAGAGGAGAAAGCATTAAAAGTAAAAAATGTTTATCTGGATGAGGAATATATGGTGCTAACCTTATAGAAGTGAGGGGACAACGTGGAGCTGACGACGAGTAAAATGACAGATCATTATGCAATTAAAATTTTGGAATGGAAATATGAGAAGCCGTATGATTTCTATAATAATGTGCTTTCAGGTGATGCAATCATCGAATTAACTAGTAGCTCCTATAAAGCGATCCTATCTAAGGATAGGGTGGTGGGCTTTTATTGTACGGGAAAAGATGCACAAGTACCTGCCGGAAATGAGGTAGGGGCGTATGAACGTGAATGTGTCGATATAGGGTTAGGAATGCATCCAGACTTAACGGGAAAGGGATTCGGGACACCGTTTTTCGCTTATATTTTGGAAGACATTTCTACGACCCCCCAATGCTTGCGACTTACCGTGGCAGATTTTAATAAGCGGGCAATCCGACTTTATGAGAAATTTGGTTTTGTAAAAGTTAGCGCGTTCCATCGTGGTGAGATGAAATTCATTGTGATGATAAAGGAGAAATAAGATGAAACTGTCAGGAATCAATCATGTGTTATTTTCCGTTTCTGATTTAGAGCGGTCGATTACATTTTATGAACAAGTTTTCGATGCTAAGCTACTCGTTAAAGGCAGAACGACGGCTTATTTTGACCTAAATGGTTTATGGCTAGCATTAAATGAAGAAAAGGATATACCCCGTAACGAGATTCATCAGTCCTATACCCATATTGCCTTTTCCATTGATGAGAAGGACTTTGAGACCTATTATAAAAAGCTTTCCGATCTACATGTAACGATATTGCCAGGAAGAAAACGAGATATTCGTGATAAGAAGTCGATTTATTTTACCGATCCTGACGGCCATAAATTTGAGTTTCATACGGGGACATTATCGGATAGGATTGCTTATTACAAGGAATCTAAGCCACATATGGAATTTTTTTAGTGGTGCTAATTTAGTGTCGAGTATTTTTCTCACCCAAGCACAGATTGATTCTGCTAAAGGTGATACTAGAACGAAACTACCCGCTACACTACATATACCGAAACATTGGTTATAGCCCTTAAGAAATGAAACTTGGCTTATGGAGCAAGTTTCATTTTACTCTATCCTCCAATCGGTAGAGCGCTATTCTGTCATATATTGAATCCATCGTTTCTTTATATTATTTATCAATGTGGTTGACGCTTTCAATCCTTTTCTGATACACTAAATATAACCATTAGGTTATATGTTCGAGGTGAGGGATACGATGCCAGATGTTTATCGTGCTTTAAGTGATTCGACAAGACGGGAGATAATGAAGCTACTGAAAGATAAGAGCCTGACACAAAAGGAGATAGTCGAAGCATTTGATATCTCTCAGCCAGCTATTAAGAAGCATTTAACAATCCTGTTGGAAGAAGAAATCATTACCGTAACAGTGCAAGGAAAATACCGACTGTATACCCTAAACCGTGATATGTTACAACAGGCATTTCATGAAATGCTTCATTACATCGGAGATCTACTAGATGATCAGCTTGCTAGCTTGAAAAAATATGTAGAAAAGGGAGAAATGAAGGATGGCTAGAGTACAAGATTCTGTAAAAAGAGAAATAATAGTAGATGCTCCACTTGAAAAGGTTTGGGATGCATTGACGAAGTCAGAACATCTTAACCGCTGGTATACGAAAGGAGCGAATATTGACTTCCGTGTCGGCGGGAAGGGATATATGAATCATGGATGGGGAGCAACCTCAGAAGGAATGTATACGGAAATCGAGGCAATGAATCGTTTTGTTTTACAAAGCTTAGACGGAGATTTTACTACGATTACGGAGCTAGAAAAAGTAGAAAACGGGATTAAAGTGAGTATCGAATACCGAGCATCATTTATTAACGAGATGGACGTAGCATCGAAAGAAAATATGTTATTTGGAACAGGGCAATTTTTAACAAATTTGAAAGCGGTTTATGAATCAGGTCAGGATAATCGGCAACACTTTTGGCAAACATGGATTGGTGTTACCCATACATCTATGGTAGGTGGAGGGACTAAGATTGTTAGCGTAATAGAGGGTTCTAATGCAGCCAAAGCGGGTTTGTTAGCAGGGGATATTGTAATCGAATTGGATGGGGAACAAGTATTAGGCTATGAATCTTTTGAAAGACTCGTAAACAGTAAAGCGATCAACCAAACTGTGCAGTTAAAGATTGTTAGAGACAAGGAAGAATTAGCTCTTACTTGTGAGGTTGCGGCTTATCCAGTAGCATACTAGATAATATATCTAATAGGGGGGAAGAGGATGAAGAAAACATATCAGCAATTTGAAGAAACGATAACGAAGGTACTTGCTTTAAAGGCTCAGAAGGATTCATTCTTAACCAATCCAATTCGTGAGGATAAATGGTCAATAAGAGAAATTATCGGGCATTTATATTATTGGGATAAGTTTAATCTAGAAGAAATGGTCCCACACATGGCTCAAGCTGCAAAGCTACGGGAGTTTCCAGACCATGATACACATAATGAAGAAGGCCTTTCCTATTTAACAGGCCAATCCGTAGAATCCATCATCGACCTCTTTGTTACCACTCGCAAACAACTCATCAAAAGCATGTTAGACATTGGAGAAGATGTGAAATTTACCATTGGAAAAGGAAAAAGACAATTTACTACAGAAAGTTTTACCAAGATATTTTTACGGCATGATGTCCATCATTTGAAACAAATTAATGAGAAGCTACAAGAGGTAGGGGCTTCCTGAATCATTCGGTAACAAAGATTCAGTAGACCACGTTGGGAAAGTAGTCACCTTTGAAACAACTTAGTGCAGTGTATCGCTGAAGTTATGTTCCTTTCCTTTGGTAGATAAGTAGGTTGAACTGAAGAAGTTTACTTGCAAACTTCTTCGGTTCAAGAGGGAAGGTCTATGTTACGCTTGGATGTTTTATTGCTAGATTGTTATGACTCCAAACTTGACTCTATACCAACTTTCGAAATGGATGAAAATACAATCGAACAAATAGAATCAAGATAATTGTTCCAGAAATAGCAAATAAAATCGGTATCGGTAGCCATTCTGCCCATAATCCAGAAATCGTTAAACCGAGCGGTAAGGTTAGCTTCATTAGCATGGACGATGTTCCAGCAACTCGACCTAATAAATGATTCGGAGTGAATTCCTGGCGTATCGTAAAGTATACAATATTAGAAATTGTTGTGGAAAACGTACGTATACCTAACGCAATACCGATGGTCCACCAGGAGGGTGCTATAATTAAGCTGAACATGCTGACAATATCAAATACTAAACAAAACGTGTAAATATTACCCCGACCCCATTTTTTCCGAACCCAGCTAACAACGGATGCACCAAGTAACCCACCGATGGCAGAAATGGAGAACATAAGTCCAATCTGATCTTCTGTTGCACCTAACTGATCGGTGACATAAAAGACTAGCACCCCAATTACAAGGCTTGAGGCAAAATTGATAAACAAAACGGTAATGGTCGGTGTTAACAATATTTTATTCCGTATCAACTCATCAATGCCTTCCTTCATCTCCTTCCCAAAGCTTTTACTTTGTTCCGTATTTTGCGGGTTAATCGGTATCTGCATGAAGCACATGCAAGCAAAAAGAATCAATAAACAGCAAGTATAGATGGCTAATGTGGAAGTAAAGGAAAATAAAACGAGTAATGCTCCTGCGATACCTGGACCAATAATACTTATTAAGGTACTAACAAAGGTGAGCTTTGCATTCGCAGAAGTTAGCTGCTCCCTAGAGACGATTTGCGGGATCGTGGAATGATTCGCATTCCCAAATGTATACCCAGCACACGAAAGGACAAAACCAAATACATATAAATGCCATACCATAATCGTGTTTGTAAAAAGTAAGATAACAATAAAGGCCATTGCCATAACTTGAATGAGACTTGTCCACTGAAGCATTCTTTTTCGATTAAATCGGTCCACTAACACCCCAGCGATCATGCCGATAATAATATTGGGAAAGAACTCGATTGCTCGCATGGTACTCATAGCTAGTGCAGATTGTGTAAGCTGATAGATTAATAGTGGAATGGCTAGCGTATACATTTGTAAGCCGAAGTGAGAAATTGCATTGCCTCCCCAAATCAGTAAGAAATTTCTATTACGCCAAAGTGAGGCTTGTTCTTTTGGTTGTTTTATTGCTTGAGCTTCCATTTACATACCCCTTTCATAAAAACAATCGTAACTTCTTAAAAGGTGAATAAAAAGTGAGAAAAAGAATAATATTAGTTCACCTTTTTTGGTTAGAATGCTATAGTGGTAGAAAAGGGAAGGATTTCCAGGAGGTACGGATGAAATATCGGGACCATTTAAAAGTGTTAATGAACTATTTTAAGCTAGCTACACCAGTGGAAACGACAATAGCGGATCTAGCTAACTTGTTAAATTGTAGTGAAAGACATACGAAAACGGTTATGAAGTCACTTCAGGAGCAGGGAGATATCAAGTGGGATGTCCATAAGGGGAGAGGTAAGAAGCCTCAGCTCACCATTCTCCTGTCTGAAGAGCAGTTATTATTTCAGGAGGCTAAAAAGCTCGCCGTTGATGGAAAGTATCGTGCAGCCTTTGAACTTGCGAGGTCATTACATACGTATCAAGATTTATTTAATCAATGGTTTGAAGCAGATTTAGGAATCCTCAAGAAAACAGAGGAAAAAGAAGAACTAGATGTATTACGCTATCCTTTTTACGAAACAAATCTATCATTAGATCCATTGAATATTTTTTCCAGGCATGATAGCCATATAGTCCAACAAATATTTGATAGATTGGTAGAATATGATGCTCAATCAGAAACATTACTACCAAGAATTGCAAGGAATTGGGAGTCAGATGATGGGAAAAGGTGGACATTTTATCTAAATAAGGGTGTCCGTTTTCACCATGGTCGGGAGCTGACTAGCAAAGATGTAATGGATACGATTGGAAGATTGCCTCAAAATCATGTCATTATGAGGGTAATCAAGGAGATTCATACACCTAATCCGTATGTCGTTATTTTCCATTTAGATCAAGTAGACTATTTATTCCCTCGTTATTTATCGGGGATGAAGCTATCGATCGTTCCAATGGAATTGATTTTAGATGATGAATCCCATTTTCGTACGAACCCAATAGGCTCTGGTCCATACCGATTGACCGTTCATGACGAGAATCTGGTACGCCTCGATATATTTCCAGACTATTACCGTGAACGACCTTGGCTTGATCGAATTGAAATGATTAAAACAAATGATTTCCAACCTGAAGCACCTCATCCACTTCTTTTACGAGCACCAGATGAATCATGGCAAGAACACACGGAAGTGGAAGAAGGAGCAGATTTTATTATATTAAACTGTAACCGTGCATTGATGAAGGAAATTCATGTTAGAAAACAGATTTGTCAGTTAATCAATCCAACTGAATTTTGTCTCGAGAATGAAATGGTAGCACATAGCTTTCTATCTTATCGGAGCATGGCAAAAGACGAGGATGAAAGCCTACCTTGCTCCACTAATGTTAACGGGAAAATCACCCTTACCATTGCGGCTCAAGAAATCCGGGATGGGGTAAATCATGAAAGGGAGGCACTGATTTTTCAGGAACAATTGAAACGTGTAGGGATTGCTTCAACCATTGATATTCTAAATGTGAAAGACCTATGCAAACCGGATGTTTTAATGAAATATGATGTTGTGGTAGGTGGCATTGCACTATCTGAAGATAAATTACTATCCTTAATCATGTTGATGCAATCGAATGAATTAGCGGTTTTCCCTTCTTTGGATGAGGAAACAAAGAGAACCGTACATTCGTATATTGAGAGGATTAGGATGCTTCCTGATGATCTCTCTCGCTGGAAAGTATATGTTGAGCTTGAAGAATATTTAAAAGAAGCCCACATTCTCTTTTTTCTAACACATCGCTCGCACACGATCTACCAGCCAAAGAATAGTGAATATGTCCATTTGGAGTTGGATCATCATGGTCGGGTAGATTATCGGAAAGTGTGGAAGCGGTATGGATAGTAGACGGGTGTTTCGAAAACTACCACATTTACTAGAGTGTTAGCGAATGTGGTAGTTTTTTCTTATGCCTGCGGTTTACAATCTGCTAAGAAAGTGTTCCCAAGTCCCGCTTGAGACAATCACATGAATTCCAATCCCGATAAACACAAATGGGATAACGATGCCACCGTATTTTTCAACGGCTTTTTTAATCATAGGTAGCGTTGCTAATCTGAAGCCAATATAACACCAAACCGCAATAAGGATACTGAAGATAACGACAATGACGAATATTTGGGATAGAGAATACAACGCAAAGAAAGGGATATATATACCAATATTGTCCCCACCATTTGCAATGGTAATGCTCGCTACTAGAAAAGTATTATTAAAAAAAGAGTTCCTTAGGTGAAGCTTTAATACTGTTTTTTCTCCTTCAACTACGCTTGATTTAGCATTTCGAAAATTATTCATGAACATATGAACTCCGATGAATATGGGAATAAGTCCTAATAGACCAATCCAGTGTTCGGGAAACAGTAGGAGACCAAAAGCAGCGATGATACTCACGCATGTTAATAGACCAATCCCCAAATATTGACCGATCACGATATGATGAGTTTTAAAGGTACTATTTCTCATGGAATATAAAGACATCAGGACGATTAAGTCATCTAAGTTGGTCGATGCAAAAGCGATAATTCCTGAGATGATCACGTCAACAATAATCATATTACGACCTCTCCTTTTCTTACCTATAGTTAATGATGAACAAGGAGAAAGTGTGATAGTAAAGGCTTTGCTAGCCATGCAAGCATTATCAGTGAATTCATCTGTTAAAATCTGAATCTTTTTATTTTAAATTTACTATTGATTTTGTCGAAAATTGTTCGTATACTAATAAACAATTTCATATTATTTTCATATAATCGCGGGGATATGGCTCGCAAGTTTCTACCAGCTTACCGTAAATGAGCTGACTATGAAAAGTAGCCGGATGATATGCATTCAGGACATGAATGGATATTTATTCTATTTTTCGACAAGCCTTTAGCTCGAAAACATTACTTTTTTCATAGTAATGTTTTCGAGCTTTTTTGATAGGAAAATACTTTTCATTAGCTTTAAACAGAAAGGAAAGAAGTCTATGAATCTACTGAAACAAGCCATTATAGAAAAAGGGAAGGCATTGTCCGATGAGGTATTAAAAGTAGATGCGTTCTTAAATCATCAAATTGACCCTTTCTTAATGGAGCAAATTGGTAAAGAATTTGCGGAGCGATTTCAAGGAGAAGGGATTACGAAAATCTTAACTATTGAGTCATCAGGGATTGCACCTGCTGTGATGGCAGGCCTTCAGTTACATGTTCCGGTTGTGTTTGCACGAAAGCGAAAGTCATTAACCTTAGTAGATAATTTACTAATCGCCAAAGTACATTCTTTCACTAAAGGGGAAACGAATGAAATTTCAGTTTCCAAGGATTATTTACTCGATGAGGATGTGGTATTGGTATTGGATGACTTTCTTGCGAATGGACAAGCAGCGCTAGGGTTAGTGGACATTGTTAAGCAAGCAGGAAGCACACTAGCAGGGATCGGTAGTGTGATTGAAAAAGGGTTTCAGCCTGGTGGTGATATGCTAAGAGAACAGGGTATTCGTGTTGAATCGTTAGCTATCATTGATTCATTAGCAAATAAGCAAATTACCTTTCGGGAGGAATAGTGGATGAAGACAGCAACACTAGGTATTCAACATGTATTAGCAATGTATGCGGGGGCAATTTTAGTTCCACTTATTGTCGGTTCATCACTTGGTCTAACACCAGAGCAGCTCACCTATTTAGTTGCGATTGATATTTTAATGTGTGGGGTAGCAACCTTATTTCAGGTCGCCTCGAACCGGTTCTTCGGGATTGGCTTACCGGTTGTTCTTGGGTGTACGTTTACTGCAGTGGGACCAATGATTGCGATTGGGAGTCAGTATGGGATTAATGCGATGTATGGCGCTATTATCGCCTCCGGTTTGATTGTTGTATTAGTCAGTGGAATTTTTGGGAAGCTTGTGCGTTTATTCCCACCAATTGTAACAGGAACCGTTGTAACGATTATTGGGGTCACGTTAATTCCAGTTGCGATAAACAACCTTGGTGGAGGGCAGGATGCAGAAGATTTTGGCTCCATGCTTAACATTGCATTAGGATTTGGCACATTAGTTTTTATTATCCTCATGTATCGTTTTACAAAAGGCTATCTGCGCTCTATTTCTATTTTAATCGGTTTAGTCGGTGGAACGATAATCGCGGCTATGTTGGGGAAAGTAGATTTTACAGTGGTAAAAGAAGCGTCCTTTTATCATTTACCAGAGCTATTCTATTTCGGTACACCATCATTCGAATGGGCACCAATTCTAACCCTTACATTAGTGGCGTTAGTTTCGCTAGTAGAATCTACAGGAGTCTATTTTGCATTAAGTGATATTACAGAGAAAAAAATTACAGAAAAAGATCTATCTAAAGGGTATCGTGCGGAAGGATTAGCTATTTTCCTCGGTGGTTTATTTAATGCGCTACAGTATACGACATTTTCACAAAACGTAGGGCTTGTGCAAATTACTGGGGTTAAAACAAGAAAAGTTATTGTTGTAGCTGGCGTTATTTTGATTGCTTTAGGACTAGTACCGAAGATTGCAGCATTGGCTACTATTATTCCAAATGCTGTATTAGGCGGGGCAAGTATTGCGATGTTTGGCATGGTTATTTCTCAAGGAATTAAAATGATAAGTAAAGAAATCTCGAAATCAACTGGCAATTCCATGATCGTGGCTTGTTCCATAGGAATGGGGCTTGGTGTTACAGTAGTACCAGAGCTATTTGCCAAATTACCAGAAAGTATCCAAATTATTACTAGTAACGGGATTGTAGCAGGAAGTATTACCGCAATCGTATTAAACATTCTTTTTAACATGCTACCATCAAAGAAACCAGTACCAATCATGATGGAGAAAGAAGCTTAGAAGCGCTGGTAATCATCGAGGGATTAGTGAAGTGAAAAAATAAGAGATTGGGACATAACGAAAAGAATTAAATGTAAAACCGAATGATACACCATACTAGCTCCGGAAATATACGTAGACTCCTGCGGGAGGAAAGGGCACGGTTGAGACCCCTAAAGAAGTAGCACGAGGAGGCTCACCAGCCGCCCGACGGTAAAGTAGACACTGCGAGGTTTTTTCGAGCAGATGTCGCACTTATGCTGTGATAAAGTACAAGGTAGACACTGCGATGGTTTTATCGAGCAGATGTCACCCCTGTACTGGAAGTGAAAGCGAAGTATATTTCCGGAGCGTGGTCTTTGCTCATCATTCGGTTTTTACTTTAAGATAATTTCTTTTGTCCCAATCTCTTTCATTTTTAGCCAAATAAAATATGGCTTATTAATTATTCGCCTCAAACTTATGATACGCACCATGCATTACAGGGCCAACATACTCATTTAATCTCCAGCCATGTTTAATTGCAGCAGAAACAAATTTCTTCGCATTTGTAACCGCATCTTTTACCGATTGACCATTTGCTAAATTAGCTGTAATCGCAGCTGCAAATGTACAACCAGCACCATGGTTATACGTCGTATCAATTTTTTCACTTTCAAGTAGTGTGAAATCTTTTCCATCAAAGAATAGATCCACTGCATTTTCGTGTTGAATTGCACGTCCACCTTTAATGACAACATTCTTCGCACCAAGCTCATAAATCTTAGTCGCAGCTTCCTTCATATCATCAATTGTTTTAATCGGACCAGAAGTTTGTGCTAACTGCCAAGCTTCAAATAGGTTAGGTGTTGTCACTAAAGATACTGGAAGTAATACTTCACGCATTGCATCGGTATTTTCCGGAAGAAGAAGCTCATCCTCACCTTTACATACCATAACTGGGTCCAGTACATATTTATCAATTTGGTGCTCATTAATTTTCTTCGCACCAAGCTCTATAATATCAACCGTACCGAGCATGCCTGACTTCATGGCATCGATTCCGACTGATAGTACGGTTTCTAATTGTTTTTCCACCACATCTACATCAATTGTGGTTACATTATGATTCCATCCATTCGGTTCCATCGTTACGATCGATGTTAAAGCATTCATTCCATACACACCATGTTCTTGGAATGTTTTAAGATCTGCTTGAATTCCTGCTCCACCACTTGTATCAGAACCTGCTAGGGTTAATGCTTTATTTAATGTCATAATAAATCCCCCTTGAAATTAAACCTACACAACTACTAGGATATAATATTTTTAACGTAAAATAAAGAATACATGCTTACGATTCCCTTAAATAGTATAAATTACTTTGACAAAAGTATAAGCTCTTGTAAAATAGTCATAATAGATGATACTGCAACTCGAGAAAAAGCCTCCATGTACACGTGTAATGACATGGGGGATTATTAGTTTATGGGGGTTTGAATATGGCTACAATAGAAGATTTTATGAAGCTTGATTTACGAGTAGGAACTATTTTAAAGGCAGAGGACTTCCCAGAAGCAAGGAAACCAGCGATTAAGCTTGAAATTGATTTTGGTGAACTAGGAATGAAACAATCCTCCGCACAAATTACCAAGCGCTACAGTCCTGAAAAGCTTGTCGGGCGCCAAGTTGTTGCGGTAGTTAATTTTCCCCCGAGAAGGATTGCGGGATTTAAATCAGAAGTATTAGTGCTTGGTGGCGTCCCTACCGAGGATGATGTTATTCTACTTGCTCCTGATGAAACTGTTGCAAATGGAACGAAAATATCCTAAACCGCATTGCTTATTTTCTTTGATATAAAGGAGATTGTATTATGCCAAGAAACTCAGATCGATTTATTACCTCATTTAATAGAATAGATAAGGCATTAGATAGTGAGCTAGATAGTCATAAAGGGATTGGGTTTTCCAAGGCTGTCCGCATGTTGACAAAGTATAATGCCGTTATCAGGCGATATAAAGATGATTTATTAGAGTTTGCGGAGCTAAGAAATGCGATTGTTCATAATCGAGTGGACGCGGTTCAGGTAATAGCAGAGCCACATGATTCCATAGTGGAACAAATCGAGAGGATAGAAGCGGAGATTACGAAGCCAAAGCTTGTCATTCCTCAGTTTAAAAAAGAGGTACATACGTTTGATAAAGAAGATTCCTTATCCAGTTTATTACAGGCAGTTAAGGAGAAGGGATATTCGAAATTTCCAATCTACGATGGGGCGAATTTTATAGGCTTAGTCACAGAAAATGGGATAACGAAATGGTTAGCGGAAAATAATGAGACACCGATTACAGAAGTGGCAATCGAACAAATTATGCCTTATCAGAAGGATAACAATCATGAGTTTATTGCAAAGCATGCGACTATATATGAAGCCATTGAGTTATTTAAGGATAATATGGAAAAAGGAAATCGAGTGGATGCCCTGCTCATTACAGAGAATGGGGAGAGAAGTGAGAAATTAATTGGCATTATAACGGCATGGGATATGATGGGAGTGCAGTAGGAATAGTAAAAGCCCGGGGTGAAGTCCTGGGCTTTTGCATTACTTTCTCTCGCTATCCAATTCAAATTGATTTTTACTAACGACTAAAGCCTGAAGAACTGCTCCACTAGCTTGTATCCAACCGCCAAGTGAATCAATCTTTTCACCTTCTTTAGCATGAAGGGTTTGAAATCCGGCCCAGGCTTGCATGATACTACCGATTGCTTGGAGAATAGCACCTAAATTGACAAGCACTTCATCCTTATCGAATGCCTTGTCATCCCCTGTTAGATAAAAAGGTGATAAAAGGCTTCCTAAAGCTTGAAGTAGATGACCCTTAATCGACAATTCTATCTCTGCTTTATCATCTAATTCGAATAAAATTGCCGCAACAACGATTATGTTCCCTAGGGATTCAATCACTCCACCAATCTGTTCTATACTAAATTCTTCTCCCGTATCAATAATCAAGCCATTTCCGGTTGCTTGCATGACATTTCCAATGATAATGAGATCGGATTGGGACTTTTCATTTAATTCATAGTAGGGAGTACTACTACTTGCATCAATTAATGTGCCTATCGCCTGTATCCATGTACCAAATAATTCCTGATTGTTGTCATTCATTGGCTATACCTACCCATTATAAAGCCTTTAATGTATCTTATTCCGGAAATGAGTGTAAGGTAACGAGAAAATGAAATTCTCTAGCTATTTAGTTGAAATTGAACATGAACCTCATCTATAAATTCTCCCGCTTCAAATGTTCTTTCTGAAAAGGAAACCCGATTATCGTAATCAATTGTAAGCACAGTCGAACAACGCGTACCATATCCTGGCATGTTAATAAACATAGGTGATAGCTTCTTCTCTAATTCCAGCCCAATACCGGTATCTGGAAGCAATGATTCCTCTGCTTCTTCGGCATCAGCAAGAATCTGAAATAAGTCATTTGTCTGCACGATTTCTGTTTGTTGCAAATAATGATGTAATCGCTTCTTGCCATTTTCTACTTTCGGCCAAGGTGTATTGAGAAAACGATTGCTTAAACCATGTACACCAGGTGAAAGTGACGTGATTTGATCTTCAATATTGTTATAATACGCTAGATGATCCCCATCTCCGACAAGCACATTAAAGCCAACAAAAGCCTCCTTTTTATGACGTAGTTGGTGGATATAGTCATGGGAGGATTCATCGCCTGTTAAATAATTGGATACGATATGACCTCGTGATGTTTTTCCCGGATTCATATGTGCCGGGTCACGATAATTAGTAAGGGCTGCAATTCGACCATTCCGAGAAATGCCGAGCCATGTTCCCATCTGTACTAAATCTCTACCGGCTAAAACATCTGGTTGGTCTTCCCAAAAATGTGCGGGTAACGTAGGACGCTCATAGGACTCATCCCGGTTTGCTGCTAGAACTAGCTTATAGGTTGGGTGTTCTTGTAATTGGAAAAGGATTAGACACATTGTTAAATAAAGTCCCCTCTTTTTTTCTTTTATTATAATTGGAATCTTCTCTGAATAAAATTAATTCGTAACCAGAAGTATTATTTGTTATAATGATGGCTACGAACATGTAGAAGGATATGGAAATAAATCTAACGAGAGAAGTGGACATAAAAATCCGAACTTGTGGTATCAATAATAAGAGATTAGTGAGAAAGAAGGCTGCCAAATGGTTCATCATCACCATGAAGTGGATTCGGTAGAGAATATACGAAAGGGTCCACTACTAATTGTTTTATTAACAGGGGCATTTGTTGCTATTTTAAATCAGACCTTGTTAGTTACAGCATTGCCTGTCATCAAAGAGGATTTAAATATCGATGATAATACCGTTCAGTGGTTACAGTCCATTTTTTTATTGGTGAATGGAATTATGATTCCCATTACGGCGTTTTTAATTGCTCGGTTTTCAACGAGAACCTTATTTCTTTTAGCAATGGGTTCCTTTGCTTTAGGTACGTTAATTTGTACGATTGCGCCGGAGTTCCTCACATTACTGGTCGGAAGGGTGCTTCAAGCAGCAGGGGCAGGTATTATGATGCCACTCATGCAAACCATCATGTTTCTCATTTTTCCTATTGAAAAAAGAGGTTCAGCGATGGGCTTGTTCGGGTTAATCATTTCCTTTGCTCCGGCAATTGGACCAACTTTATCTGGATATTTAATTGAGCATTACCCTTGGCGAAGTTTATTTTATGTTGTACTTCCTATTGTGATTATTGATATTGTGTTAGCGTATTTTGTACTAGTGAATGTGACGAAGCAAACATTTCCTAAGGTCGACATCTTATCAATCGTATTATCAACACTCGGGTTTGGTGGTTTATTATACGGATTCAGTACTGCCGGTTCGAGTGGTTGGCATAGTGCTGAAGTATTGTTATCAATCGTTCTTGGCGCGGCTATCCTGACTTGGTTTATTTTACGACAGCTTAAGCTAGATACGCCAATTTTAGAATTCCGGATTTTTAAAGAGAAAATCTTTACTCTAACAACCGTGCTTGGGATGACCGTATTTCTTGCCATGATCGGTGGAGCCGTTATTCTACCATTATTAATGCAGGATATGTTAGGATTCTCCCCTATGCAATCTGGATTGGCTATTTTACCAGGTGCCCTCATTATGGGGGTAATGAACCCTGTTACAGGACGATTGTTTGACCGTTTTGGTGCAAAGTGGTTATCCTTAATCGGTCTATTGCTCATTACGGTAACCACATTTATGCTAGCCGTATTAAATTCAGAAACAACCTTCACGTACATCGCATCCGTTCAAGCGGTTCGCATGCTTGGAATAGCGATGGTGATGATGCCAGTTACAACAGCAGGATTAAACCAGCTTTCTAGTGAAATGCTACCACATGGTACCGCAATGAATAATACACTTCGTCAAATGGCAGGTGCTATTGGTACCGCATTACTTGTTACAATTATGACAAGTAGCGCCATCCCAGAAGAGGGGGTCAATGGCGTGATTCATGGGGTTAATGTGGCGTTTTCTGTAGCTGGAATTATAGCGGCAGTAGGATTAGTTCTAACTTTCTTTATCAAGTATCATCACCCAGGAAGAGCTAAAGCAGGTGAATAATTCTACCCCAGGGGAATTGAATCCTCTGGGGTTTTTGTTTGTTTAGAAGGAGTATGGCTACTTCACGGCGAATAGTAGAGAGTAGGGAGGTGGAAGTATGGTCATAAAACCTAAAAAGCTACAAAAAGGAGATAAAATCGCCACCGTGAGCTTATCCTGGGGTGGTGCCGGGGACCAAGCTATAGCCTGGCGATACGAGCAAGGTGTGAAACGATTAGAGGAGATATTTGGTCTTGAGGTGGTACCGATGCCAAATAGTTTAAAGGGAAGCCAATATATTTATGAAAACCCAGAAGCACGGGCAGAAGATTTGATGACTGCATTTCAGCATAAAGAGATTAAAGGAATTATTTCGAATATTGGTGGAGATGATAGTATTCGGTTATTACCTTATATTGATTTTGAGCTAATTCGCCAGAACCCGAAGATTTTCATGGGATATTCTGATTCAACGATTACCCATTTATTCTGTTATAAAGCGGGAATTTCCTCATTCTACGGACCAGCTATTTTAACAGACTTTGCAGAAAATGTAGAAATGCATTCTTATACGATCGAAATGGTGCAGCGTACATTATTTTCTAGTGAGCCTATAGGTGAGATTTTACCTCCGCCGGAATGGACGAGTGAGTTTCTTGCTTGGGAGGAAGGGCATAACGAGAGGAAACGGAAGATGCATCCGAATTCCGGCTATGAGGTTTTACAAGGAGAAGGAGTCGTTCAAGGCCGGTTAATAGGTGGATGTGTAGAAGTATTGGAATTTGCGAAAGGTACGAGCATTTGGCCAGGCTTAGACAATTTTGACAATAGTATTCTATTCTTAGAAACCTCAGAAGAAAAACCCCATCCGAACCTGTTACGTTACTGGCTTCGAAATTATGGGGCGCAAGGAATTTTAGCTAGTATAAATGGTATGATCATAGCAAAGCCCAAGGATGAAAAATTCTATACCGAATATCAGGAAGTAATCCAGACGGTCTTGAAGGAGTATAATCGAGAGGATTTACCTGTACTATATAACCTTAGCTTCGGTCACACAGAACCAAGGTTTATTTTACCATATGGTGCAATGGCAGAAATAGACTGTGAGCGTGTTCGATTTTCCATCGTTGAAAATGGAGTGGAATAGTTTACAAACTGTCCATCATAGTAATAAGTATGGAGATTTTTAAAGTCCAAAAAGGGGATATGCCGATGAGGATTTTAGTAGTTGGTGCCAGTGGAACAATTGGGAGTGAGATTTGTAAGGCGTTAGAACATCATGATCTAATTCGTGCTGGACGAAATGGGTTAGATGTATCAGTGGATAATACATCGCCAGACAGTATTAAAGCTATGTATGAAAAAATCGGAAAAGTCGATGCAGTCGTGAATGCCGCTGGAGGCGCCAATTTCGCTTCTGTATCGGAGCTAACTCCTGAGCTGAATGAACGCGGGTTAGAAAGTAAATTAAAAGGGCAAATTAATTTAGTCCTACTAGGTTTAGATTATGTAAATGATGGTGGTAGCTTCACATTAACTACAGGTGTAATGATGGATGACCCGATTCGCATGGGAGCATCCGCTGCCATGGCTAATGGCGGAGTAAAAGCCTTCGTAAAAGCAGCAGCGATTGAAATGCCAAGAGGAATTCGCATCAACAGTGTCAGTCCAACCATTGTAGAAGAATCATTTTCGAGACTAGAGAAATACTTTGTAGGCTTTACACCAGTACCAGCTAGTAAAGTTGCAACTTTTTACCGGAAAAGTGTGGAAGGCGCACAAACCGGGCGAAATTACGAGATTTATCAATAAAAGATAACGTCAAGACAAGAAAGCCTGTCTTGGCGTTTTTTAGTAGACGGATCATTACGTGCTAGTATATGAAAAATTTACATTCGTTTAAAGAAGAGCCAATTTTGTAAAGAGGGAAGTTGTGTAAGAAGGTAATGCACGCCTCAATGCCCAAAGAATGAGGGGAAAAGGTAACAGAGAGAGCCGCTCAGTGACCTAAATGTGGAAGAAGCAGCCAAAAAGGTAACAGAGGGACCCCCTCAGTGCCCTAAATGTGGAAGAAGCAGTGAAAAAGGTAACAGAGGGACCCGCTCAGTGCCCTAAATGGGTAAGAAGCAGCAAAAAAAGGTAATAGAGGGATCCGCTCAGTGCCCTAAATGCGGAAGAAACAGTTAAAAAGGTAACAGAGAAGGCGGATCAGTTCCCTTAATTGAAAGAAACAGCGTAAGAAGGTAACCGACGCTACGCCTCAATGCCCTTATTAACAAAGGATGAGGAAAAAAGGTAACAGATCCCATAATCCCTCGTGCTTCCCATTGTGTTAAACTTAAAAGAAAAGGAGTAGGTGTGCCAGTGGTAAAAGCGATTATTTTCGATTTGGACGATACGTTATTAGATGACAGAAGAAGTATTCAGGAAGCGATGCGGGTAACGTGTGAACAAGCTGCCGAGAAATACGACATCGATTCGGAAGCATTGGAAGCGAAAGTACGTGACATTGCACGGGAGCGTTACATGGCATATGAGACATATGCCTTCGCGAAAAAAATAGGAATTAATCCGTTTGAGGGGCTTTGGGGAACATTTGATGATCCCTTTGAAGAGTTTCAAACTTTACATAATATCGCACCCGAATACCAGTTTCACGTGTGGACAAAGGCTTTACAGTCTATTGGTATAAAGGATGAGGAATTTGCACGGGAATTAGCAAAGGCCTTCCCAGAGCACCGGAAGAATGTACCTTATGTTTATGCGGATACGTATACGGTCTTGGACAAGTTAAAGAATCACTATGCGTTGTACATGCTAACAAACGGTGCACCTTCACTACAACGAACCAAGCTTGCGTTATCACCACGATTAGAGCAATACGTTACTCGTGTGTTTATCTCAGGAGACTTCGGTATTGGCAAGCCAGATCCGTCCATCTTTACATATGTACTAGAAAGTATTGGAATAACAAGTGATGATGCCATCATGGTTGGGGATAATTTGAACACGGATATACTAGGGGCAAATCGAGTAGGAATGAGGAATGTATGGATTAACCGGAACGGACTGGAGGCGACAGATATTCTACCAACCTATGAGATTAAGAATCTTACAGAGCTTATTCCACTTATGGACAGCATATCCAAAGGAAAAGCTCGTGCCGATGTATGATGAGGCAAGCATGCTGCCAGATCTAAAATATTGCTCGGAATCTAGCAGAAATTAAACATGGGTGAGCCTATGTAGTGGAAAAAGGAGGCTCACCCAGTTATCTATACACTATTTTGTCTTTTTACATCATTTTGTCTAAACCAAGCTTACATATCGTTATAAATCGATTATCCTAACTTGGTGAATCTCCCGAAGCTGCAGGAGCTCTTGCAACACCTGATCATGGACATGCTTATCCACTGTTAGCATCATGATCGCATCGCCACCTATATTAGACCGATCCACCTGCATCGTAGCGATATTGACCTCATGCTTGGCTAATAGGCTACCCATTTTTCCAATGACACCAGGCTGGTCCGTATGGTGGATAACAATGATATGCCCTAAAGGGGTAATATCGACACGGTAATGATCGACTTTAACAATACGCGGACCTAATCCACTAAGTACAGTTCCAGCGACACTACGAGTTCCGTTTTTAGTTTTCATCTTTACTGTAATCAAGTTGGAAAATCCTTTTTTCGTATAGGTTTTATTTTCGTGAATTTCAATGCCTCTTTTTTTCGCGAGATAAAGGGCGTTAACTTCATTAACATGGGTTCCAAGATGGCGCTTTAGCATACCTTTTACGACTTTCCTGCTTAGTGGGGATAGGTCATGCTTTATCAGGTCTCCGGTATAGGTAATGGTTATTTCCTCGACTACCTCATCGGTCAAATAAATAAGAAATTCTCCAAGCTTTTCACAGATTGGAAAATACGGTTCCACCTTTCGCAGTAGCTCATTGTCAAGGGATGGCATGTTGACAGGATTTCTGACTGGGTCGCCATTAAAGAACCGTAGGATATCTTGACTAACATCGATGGCGACATTTTCTTGTGCTTCGATTGTACTTGCTCCTAGATGTGGTGTAGCAATAACCTCATGTAGCTCTAATAATTTATGGTTCAGGAAGGGCTCTTCCTCCAGTACGTCTAAGGCAGCACCCGCTACCTTTTTGGATACTATTGCATCATATAAGGCGTCCTCATCAATAATCCCACCACGGGCACAATTAATAATTTGCACGCCTGGTTTCATTTTGTGAAAGGCTTCCTTATTTAGTAGATGCCTAGTCTCCTTTAATAATGGGGTATGGACAGTAATGAAATCCGCAATTCGTAGGACATCATCGAGGCTGCCATACTCAATCCCCATTTTCTCTGCTTTTTCTTTCGTTAGAAAAGGGTCATATGCGATAACATTCATTCGTTGTCCTCTTGCACGGTAAGCAACTTCTGCTCCAATACGCCCTAGTCCAATAATGCCAAGTGTTTTATTTTTCAGCTCGACGCCAATATAGGATTTACGATCCCACTTTTGCTGTTTTAAAGCAAGGTAGGCTTGGGGGATGTTTCGTGCTAGTGCCATTAACATAGCCATCGTATGCTCAGCGGCCGAATTCGTATTTCCATTTGGTGCATTCACAACTATAATGCCATGTTCGGTGGCGGCTTCCATCGCAATATTATCCACACCGACACCTGCGCGACCGATAATTTTGAGATTGCTAGCACGCTCCATTAACTCCCTTGTTACTTGGGTTTGGCTTCGAACGATAAGGGCATCAAATGCGCCGATGTTTTCTAGCAATTGTTCTGTATTCCAGCTTGGATTCAGCACCATATGGATATGGGAAGCCTCTTGGAGTGGTTTTATGCCATCTTCACTTAAAGGATCAGAGATTAATAGATTATATTTCTTCATGGGCTTCCTCCTCTTAGGTATGCAAGTTGAGCGGCATTGACTCCAATTCCGACATTGTATAGGACACCAAGCTTAGCCAAGCCTAATTCGATACAGCTAATCGTCTGTAAAATATCTGCTGGTGTACAGTAGCCCATATGGCCAATGCGAAAAATCTTCCCTTTTAACTGCTGTTGTCCACCTGCTAGCACAAGTCCGAACTCCTTTTTGACCAATTGTCTTACGTTATCTGGGTGAAAGTTAAATGGCTGAATTGCTGTTACGGTTGGGGAAGCATCTGTATCATTAGTCAACAATGGAATTCCGTGCGCTTCAAAAGCAGCTCGAGTCATCTGTTTCATGAGCTGATGTCTTTTCCAAACATTAGCAAGACCTTCTGATTCAAGTAATTGAAGTGATTGTTCTAGACCATATAATAAGGAAATCGCGGGTGTGAATGGTGTGGAGTCAAGTTGCTGGTTATCTCGGTATTTTCTAAGGTCTAGATAAAAGCGTGGGTGCTGATTATGTTCGATCTTGTTCCAAGCATTCTTACTGGCTGCTATGAATACGAGTCCTGGTGGGAGCATCAATGCTTTTTGGGAGCCTGTTACACATACATCGATTTGCCATTCGTCCATGTTCATTTCCACTCCGCCAATACTAGATACACCGTCTACAATGAATAGGGCATCTGTGACTTCCTTTATAGAAGCAGCGAGTTCTTGGATAGGATTTAAAACACCTGTAGACGTTTCACAGTGAGTGGCAAAAACAGCTTTAATAAACGGGTGGTGCAGTAGATAGTCTTGAATCTCTTCAGGGTGAAGCGCCACTCCCCAAGGGTAATCCAACCTATGTACGTGCAGGTTATAAGCTTCACAAATTTTGACAAAGCGGTCACCGAAAGCCCCAGTAACCACGACAAGGACTTCATCACCAGGAGTTACGGTATTAACGACTGCAGCTTCCATACCTGATGTACCAGAACCAGCAACGATAGCTACGTCTTCCTTAGTACCAAATAACTTCCTTAATTTCGGCTTGATATGCTTCAGTAAATCTTTTGTCTCTTGGTCACGATGGCCGATCATCGGTTTTGTCATAGCTCGTTGAACACTTGGTGGGATTGGGGTTGGACCGGGGATGCGCATTAGTTGATAATCGTTTAACATAAACTACTCCTTTCGTATGCTTTCCTATTTGCTAAAAAAACATCAGGATTAACCTAATGCTTTCTTCTAAAACGTCGGCGGATTCTTGCTGTTACGTTCTCTTCTGGGTTATCATTTAATTGTTCCTTCGGTTGTTTAGTAAAGGCAAGGCGATTAGAAAGAAAATATAAGCCCTCTTCAAGTACAATTAATAGCACGATAATCAAAATAATCCAAAACCACATAGAGGCGCCTCCTGAAAAAATATCTAATTCATTTTCTTACATTTTACCAAAGTTCTAGAAAATATTTTATAGTTTTTTATTTATTTCAACAAATCAAGGGGGATTACCATGAATAAATCAACAATCGTTACAGTAGTGGGAAGCATTAATATGGATCTAACGGTTACCACTGATCGAGTACCAGAAAAGGGAGAAACCGTAATGGGGAAAAACTTTGCCACCTACCCTGGTGGTAAGGGAGCCAATCAGGCAGTCGCAGCTGCAAGACTAGGTGCTACCGTGCAATTAATTGGAGCGGTGGGGGATGACACCTTTGGGAAAAGCTTACGAGAGAATCTGCAGAGAGAAGGAATTGATACAACAGGTGTTGAGATAAAAGAAGGGATTGCTACCGGTACAGCAACAATTATATTAGCAGAGCAAGATAATCGGATTATCGTGGCACCAGGAGCAAATTCACATGTAACCAAAGATATGGTAGCGAAATATGAGGAACAAATTAAGAATAGTGATGTGGTACTGCTACAGTTAGAAATTCCAATAGAAACCATTTTTTATGTTACAAGCTTAGCACACCGATTCGAAGTTCCGGTTATTGTCAATCCAGCTTCTTATCAACAGCTGCCGGAAGAAGTATATCAAGCGGCTACTTTTATTACACCGAATGAAGGGGAAGCAAAGGAGATGTTCTCCGAGATTTCACCTGAAGGACTTCAGGACAAGCTCATCATCACGAAAGGTTCAGAGGGAACGCTATATGTTGATCATAAGAAAGAAAAACTAGTGCCAGCCTATTCGGTTTCCGTACAGGATACAACTGGAGCAGGGGATACCTTTAATGGTGCACTTGCCGTTCTAATCGGCGGGGGAGCAACCCGAGAAGCAGCTATCCAATTTGCCAATGCGGCTGCCGGATTATCCGTTACAAAAATAGGAGCACAAGCTGGTATGCCGACAAGTGAGCAAGTATTGGAGTTTATGCAGAAGAATAAATAGGGGGGAGAGTCCCCCTATTTTATCCCCATACCTCTTTCGTAATATCCACAATAAACTTCAATTTCGCCCATTGCTGTTCTTCCGTTAACTTATTTCCATGATGAGTAGAAGAAAATCCACACTGTGGACTTAATGCAAGCTGCTCCAGCGGCACATAGTGACTGGCTTCTTGAATACGGCGCTTAATTTCTTCTTTATCTTCTAATTCACCAAACTTTGAAGTAACAAGACCTAATACAACACATGCGCCACCTTTAGGGATGTAATTTAATGGCTTGAAATCACCAGACCGCTCGTCATCATACTCTAGGAAAAATCCATTCACCTTTTCTTTTGCAAATAATGTTGGTGCAATCTGTGCATAGCTACCTTCAAATGCCCATCTAGATTCATAGTTTCCCCGACAGAGATGGGTGGTAACATATAAATCATCTGGTTTATCCTCTAATACACTGTTGACGACATGAAGGGATAGCTCAATTAATTCCTCACGGGAGAGTTCAGGCTCATATGCTACTAGACTATCTGCATTCAGACCAGTAATATAAACATCGTCTAATTGTATATATCGGACACCGATATCGTAAAAGGCCTTTAACGCATCCCGGTAGGCTTGGATAACATCCTTCGCATATTCCTCGACAGTAGGATAAACCGCCGTGTTTCGAATACCACGATGGAATAATTGGTTAGGACTAGGAATGGTTTGCTTGGCAACGGCACGTCCAGCTACTATTTCATTAAATAATTTAAAGTCTTCAAGGAATGGATGATCCTCATTAAAGGAGATCTTGCCGATATTGCGAACATCATATGGTTCTGTTTCCACGCCTTGAAACTTAATTCCTCTTTCCGGCACATAGCCTTCAAATCCATTTAGATTTTCAAGAAAATCAATATGCCACCATGAGCGGCGAAATTCTCCATCGGTCACTAGCTCAAGCCCGACTTCAATTTGTTTATCCACGATACGCTGTAGTTCCTTGTTTTCTACTTCTCTCAGTTCCTCCTTAGTAATATTGCCATTCTTATAGTCTTCTCTTGCTTTTAATAGATTTTCCGGGCGTAGTAAGCTCCCTACATGGTCAGCTCGAAATGGCGCTTGAAATGTTTTGGTAGTCATATTAATTCCTTCTTTCTTTTTGATTATAGTGGGATTTGCTTCTAGTTTTTTTCTTTTAACAAAGTTACTTTCTATGGTAATAACGCAAAAGACCGTACGGGAAATCCGGATGCGCCTTTTGCTTTTGGAACGATGTTAAAGATAACGGCGCCCTTAGCAGGTACCTTATCTAGATTAGTAAGCAGCTCTATTTGGTAAGTATCCTGGTTCAGCACGTAATATTCGCCTACTAGTGCTCCATTTTTTCGGTAATCTACCGCAGAATCTGTATCAAACGTTTCATGGCCGATAGCTTTGATTTGACGTTCTTCAAATAGGAATTTCAGGGCATCTAGTCCCCAACCTGGTGCATGGGCATTGCCATCTTCATCTTTATTTTCGAATAAAGCGCGATCAGGCCAATGTTTACTCCAATCGGTTCTCAGCGCGACAAAGCTTCCTGCCTCAATTAGACCATGCTCTGCTTCAAAAGCTAGAATGTCGCTTGTAGATAGCGTAAAGTCGTTATCCGTAGCTGCTTCCTTTGATTTATCAATGACTACAAGAGGTAACACAAGCTCTTTTAAGTCTAAATCCGCTAGATATCTTCTATCCCGTACAAAATGGATTGGTGCATCCAGGTGTGTACCATATTGCCCGGGGAAGGTAAAGCTTTGCGCAAAGAAACCATCATCATGGGTAAATAAGGTTTTAAATTCCGCTGCTTCAAATGCAGAAAAGTGTGGTGAATCGGGACCAAAGGCATGCGTTAGGTCCACCCACTCTTTTTCCTTTAATTGTTCCATTGCTTTTAATACGTCATTCGTGTTGTTCCGGATTTCGTTTGTCATTTCCTCACCTCATTTATTTAGTAAACAATCAAAAAACCTCTTCTTTATAAATAAGAAGAGGCTAAACAAATTTAGGTTAGGTGCTCTTCTTATCTTCTAGCAAATGCTACTGGAATTGGCACAGTACTCAAAATGAGTCCGCTGCCGAGGCTTCAAAGGGCCAGTCCCTCCACCTCTCTGGATAAGAATCGGTCATTTAATTGTTACTATTCACTCTACATCGCTCCAAAGAGTATGTCAAGCTATAATTTTCTATATATTAAAAAATTATAATGATTCCATTAGTCGTTATTGGTATGATGAGTATATCGAAACCAAAAGGTGGGTGTTCTATGACACAACTTAGTCCGGATGAAAAGAGAGAAATCGTTCGCGAGGAACTTCATCAATTAGTGAAGGCGCGATACATCAATATGAATGTCGCAGCCAAAATTGTCCAGGCACATACAAAATATTATCAAACTATATCACGAGTGAACCAAATCAGGCAGGAAACGGTAAAGCAGGAACAGCCAAAGAAAGAACCAACAGTCACCATCACCCCTCAACCTACAAGCTTAGCGCCGAAAAACGAAGCCGTTCAATCGAAGCCGATTACGAAAGAGAAGAAGACGTTATCAGAAAAACAGGTGAGGGATCGGAATATTACCTGGGGCTTGAATCTCGGTGTAATCCTATTACTTTTAGGGGGATTAGTTCTTGCGACGAGTACATGGGATACACTTGGTGCTTGGGCGAAAACAGGACTAATCTCAACGGTTGCTATTTTGTTTTATGGATTGGCAGGCTTAACTAGCAGAATTCTCCAAATAACGAAAACAGCATTTGCATTTCTTGTGTTAGGTAGCTTGTTTTTACCAATTATCGTTGTATCTGTCGGCTATTTTGAGCTATTTGGAAGTTATTTCTCCTTTTCTGGAGAGGGGAAATTTTTATTGGGGGCAATCGGAACTTTATTCATTCTCCCTATATATACTTACTTTGCTTTTACGCAATCATCCCGTCTTTTTGTCTGGTTTTCGTATATAGCAATTAGTGTGTTCGTCGGTCTTTTGCTAGCAGCGTTATACGTACCGGTAGATGTTTTTTATCTAGGGATCATGGTATACAATGCTGCTTTAATCATCGGTTATCGGTTGCTAAAGGAGAAGAAGCGATTAAAGCCTTTTATTACGGAATTCATTCCATTTATACAAGCAAATCTCATCCTATCTACCTTATTCATGCTCATGTTCTATGATCAAGCATGGATGTATAGCTTTAATTTATTAGTAACTGCAGTTATCTACTTTTCGATGATATTTGTTACCAAGCACCAATCCTATCATTTCGTGTTTACAGCTATGGTCGTTTATGGTGGCTACCAGCTAGTGGAAAACTCAATATTGGCAGGTGTTGGCGAGATAGCTTATGCATTGTTAGGGGTATTTTTCATCGTTTTACCAAAGCTGATGAAGGATGCAGGATCTTTACAGAAAATATTTCAAGTTACGAGTGCGGTCGTCTCAGTTCTAGCATTTATATATATTACCTTTGAAGGGCTAATGATAAGAGCAGGCGAGGGCTCACTTGTTTTATTTCTTGCCTATGTTATTATGGCACTTCATTTTGCTTACCTTGCTTCACTTGTTACGAATAAGCTATTCCATTATTTAAGTCCTATTTTCTTAGTAAGTGCTTTGTATCAGCTTACTTTACTAGGTCAAGAGTGGATTGGTTATGAATCTATTATTCTTCCTGGATTTATATTGGCTTATCTTTTTTATATGCTAGGTGGTTGTCTCATAAACGTATCACGTTGGCAGCCAATGAAGAATAGTACGCGTGATGTGAGTAGTATTGCGATGATTTTTTGTTTATTCGCAAGCTTTGTTATGTTCGAGGACCTTGAGCTAAGTATTATGCTATTCTTCCTTGCTGGATTGGCGATTGTCATGAATACGTATGAAACACGTACGCATTTGCTACAGATGGCACCATGGTTGCATGGGGTAGCATTAGGATTAGCCGTTACCGTTTTATATAGTCATGTTGCACGACAAGATGCACCATACCTTGAGGATGCTTTTCTAACTATGGGAATCGTACTCGGTAGTATAGTCGTTTTAGCCGGTAGCTATAGTTGGAAAACGATGAATCAGAAGAAGTTCGCAGAGAGTAGTTTTTATCTTGCCCAATTGTTCTATGGAATTGGTATGCTAGGGAGCTTAACACTGGAGCCAGTGACTAGTGCGTTGATTACATTGGGTGGAATAGCAATGGCTTATTTGCTATACCGGAAAACAAGCTGGACTGCTATTCCCTATGTCCTTGCCAGCTTTTCTCTATTTTTCTATTTCCATCTTCTGCATATTATTCATGAGAGGATAGCCACAATTCCAGAAGTGTTCGAATGGTTCGAATGGATATTAGGAACGATATTGCTACTAGGTGTTGGATTCGTTAGCGGTAAAAAGGATTTCCTAATGCAACGAGCTTTTCACTGGGTGGGGCAAATTTACTTGCCATTAGCGTTAATTCTTACGAGCATTATTAATGGAGCAGATGCATTATGGGCATTTCTACTAGCAACGGCTATCTATGGGATTACCGTTACATTGGTTAAGAAGGAATGGCAACGGAAAACATTTTTCTATGCAGGCTGGACGACATTCTGGATTTCCCTTCCATTAGCCCTTTCCAAATGGGACTGGAATCTTGACCATATTTACACGTATTTCATCGTTAGTCTGTTGTTGTTTGTAGGTTGGATGATTGGAGATTGCGAATGGAAAAAACGAATCGCCTATTATTTTATCCCGTTCTCTAGTATCGGTATCTTCGGGTTTGTGATGAGCTATTCCCATGATGCTATCTCATTTGGAATAACCCTCTTATATGGAGCACTTGTCATGTACGTGTTACACCGTATGAAATGGGATATATTAACCATTCTCCCATTATTATTGCTATACGTAGGGACGATAAATTTCGGAAATACACCCGAGATGCTAGCATATAAGCCATACATTTATGCTTCATTTGCTGTGGTGGGATTAATAGTCGGCCGGATAATCTATCCAACGCTTTATCAATTAGAGACAAAACAATTTAAACTAGATTGGTATACGTTCATAGGATTTCTTGCATGCCTTAATGTATATCAGTTCAGCATTTTCACGGATCAGTTAGCTTTCAAGCTTCTTCCAGGTGTCTTAATCGTCACTGGATTACTACTTAATCGAAACCGTGTGGCAGACATTTCTGCAACATGGATCACATTTGCTGCTTTTGTCTTTGCACTACAACCATATTATGCACTGCTAGGTCACATAGAAATCGTGCCATTATTCGAAAGAGAATGCTATGTACTACCTTGGATCTTAGTCGTTATTGTTCTAAGAAAATCCGTCCTGAAGGAAAAGAAAGAAGTAGCGAACTATATTCAGTGGACCGTACTAGTCATCGTAGCACTTTTACTAGTACAGGACGGCTTAGCGAGCAACACAATATATGATGCATTAATCATCGGTGCACTATCCTTGGCATCACTCATTGCAGGTATGATCTATCAAATAAAGTCCTTCTTCTTTGTGGGCGCAGGCGTACTCTTATTCAACGTACTAATGCAAACAAGACCATACTGGGGTAACCTACCATGGTGGGGTTATCTGTTAATCGCTGGATCAATTTTAATTACGATTGCTAGCTACAATGAATGGCAAAAGCAGAAATCATCAGAAGGAAAAAAGACACTCGTAACAAAATTTAAAAAGCATGTAATCGAGCGGATGAAGAAGTGGGATTAATGTGTTTTAGAGGTGAATGAGGGAGTGTTGGTTGTTGGGGAGTGGGTGCGGAGTTCGCGCGGGAATGTTTGGAAGTCGCGCGAGGAAGGTGAGAAATCGCGCGGGAATTCCGGAGTTCGCGCGGGAATCCCTGAAATTCGCGCGGGGAAGTCGAGAAATCGCGCGAGAACCCAGAGGTCGCGCGAAAAACCCAAGAGGTCGCGCGAAAATCCCAAGAAGTCGCGCGAAAATCCCGAGAGGTCGCGCGGAAACCCAGAATCGCGCGGGAATCCCCGAAATTCGCGCGAGAATGCCAAGAAATCGCGCGGGAATCCCCGAAATTCGCGCGAAAAAGCCAAGAAATCGCGCGGGAATCCCAAAAAATCGCGCGAGAACCCAGAGGTCGCGCGAAAATCCCAAGAAGTCGCGCGAAAAACCCGAGAGGTCGCGCGAAAAAACCGAGAGGTCGCGCGAAAACCCAGAATCGCGCGGGAATCCCCGAAATTCGCGCGAGAATGCCAAGAAATCGCGCGGGAATCCCAAGAAATCGAGCGAGAACCCAGAAGCCGCGCACAAAACTCCAAGAAGTCGCGCAAAAGCCCCCGGAAACCGCGCCCCCCCTCCCCCCCCACACAAAATTACCAAACCCACAAGCTTCTCTATATTTGTTGACTTGTAAAGCCTTTCAATGGTTAGAATGAAAGTAGAATAAAATTCACTTAAAAGGAGATCTATCACCATGTCCCAACAAAGTATTGTATTTTTTGATATAGACGGTACATTATTAGATCACGAGAAGAAATTACCACGTTCGACGAAGGAAGCAATTCAGGAGTTACAAAGAAAAGGGCATATTGTCGCCATTGCAACAGGGCGTGGACCATTTATGTTTAAAAATCTATTGAAAGAATTAGGGATCAACACGTATGTTAGCTATAACGGGCAATATGTCGTAGTTGAAGGAGAGGAAGTCTACACGAACTCTTTACAGATGCCCACATTAAAGAACCTGACCGATCAAGCTTTAGCTAATGGGCATCCAGTTCTCTTTATGGATCCTGACGGTATGAATGCTAATGTACCAGAACATCCACATATAACGGAAAGTATTAGTGAATTAAAAATTGGCTTGCCTAGCTATAATCCACATTACTATGAGGATAATGCTATTTTCCAGTCGCTTTTATTTTGTGTGGAAGAGGAAGAGCAGCAGTACATAGATGCATTCCCAGAGTTTGACTTTGTCCGCTGGCATCGCTTAAGTACCGATATATTGCCGAAAGGTGGATCGAAAGCATATGGAATTGAAAAAGTAATGGAGAAATTACATATTCCTGAGGAAAACAGATATGCATTTGGTGATGGGTTAAATGATGTAGAAATGCTTACCAAAATTCCTAATAGTGTCGCGATGGGAAATGGAGTGGAAGAAGCCAAGAACGCTGCTAAATTTGTGACCAAGTCTGTTGATGAAGATGGAATTCTACATGGGTTGAAAATGGTAGGATTGTTATAAGGGATAGTGCTTATCATTTTATATTACAGTAAGATGCTTGCCATGTTATGATAGGTGTAACGTTATAAATAAAGGAATGTCTAATATGAATTTTGTTTCGATCGATTTTGAGACAGCGAATGAAAAGCGTCATAGTCCTTGTGCCGTCGGGATTGTGATTGCCGATGAGAAGGAAATACTAGATGAATATTATAGTTTAATCAATCCGGAAACTTATTTTAATCCATTTAATGTACGTGTACACGGTATTGTAGAAGAAGATGTATTGGATGCTAGGACGTTCTCTGAGATTTGGCCAACATTAGAAACCTACTTATCAGGTAATCTGGTTGTCGCGCATAATGCAAGCTTTGATATGAGTGTCATTCGTCAATCATTGGATAGAGGCAGCATGACATATCCGGAATTAGATTATCTTTGTACAGCCAACATTGCCAAGCACGTCTGGCCAGAGCTAGAAAATCATAAGTTAAACACACTGGCAGCTCATCATGGCTTCGCTTTAAATCACCATAATGCATTAGAGGATGCACGTGTTGCGGCAAAGGTAATGCAAAAAGCAATGGAATCCGTAGAATCCGATTCGATTGATGCCTTTTTGAAGCAATGTCAGATTACAAAGGGTAGAATTTTTGAGCGAGGATATTACCCACCGAAAGTGAAACGGACACAAAAGAAAAAACCTACTACCTTATATTTTTAGATCAACTACTAGGGGAGATACAGCTAAACAGTCGCTGTATCTTCTTTTTATTAAGTGAAATTTTAACCTTATTCATTGCACAATAATTAGATATCCAAACTCAAATAGTGTATTCTTTTGTTAAACATAATTTGGTAATAACAGGAGGTTTTTTCATGAATAAGAAACGCTGGTTTGCGCTACTTGTGGCAGTAGTATTATTTATCCTTTCCACAGGGTTTCAGCTCGTAACAAGTGTTGCAAGTACAAATTTTGAACAGTTGTTTGCTTTTCCAGAAAGTAAATTTAAAGAAGAGGTAGTGGAAACAGGAACAAATGGAAAAATTGTAGTATTACAGCTGGATGGTGTGATTCAAGATACAACACCAAGTACGCTTTTAAATACTACATCCTATAACCATCGAAAATTTTTAGAGATGATTGAAGAGGCTGGCAGTGACCCAAGTGTCGATGGTATCATTCTTCGAGTCAATACACCTGGTGGTGGAGTCGTAGAGAGCGCGGAAATACATGATAAAATCGTAGAGGTCCAAGAAGAAACGGAAAAGCCTGTATATGTATCAATGGGTAATACGGCTGCATCTGGTGGCTATTACATTTCAGCCCCTGCAGATAAAATCTTTGCTCATCCAGCGACTTTGACTGGTTCAATTGGTGTCATTATGCAAGGCTATGATCTGTCTGGATTAACAGATAAACTTGGCATTGAATTTAATACTATTAAAAGTGGTGAGTACAAGGATATCATGTCTACTTTCCGTGAAATGACGGATGATGAAAGAGAACTATTGCAGGCAATGATTGATGATATGTATGCCGACTTTGTTCAGGTGATTGTGGATGGTAGGGATATGTCAGAAAATCAAGTTCGGGAGCTTGGTGATGGTCGGGTATACACTGGTAGCCAGGCAAAAGAAAATGGATTAGTTGATGAGCTTGGAACATTAGAGGATACAATTGAAATCATGAAGGAAGATCTAGGGCTAACGAATGCAAAAGTGGTTCGATATAATAATGCTGTTGGTTTTGAGCAATTTTTAGGAATGTCTGTTCAAAGCTTATTTGGTAAAGATCAGGAATTGGTTAATATGCTACAGATAGTCCAAGAATCAAATACACCAAGAGCAATGTACCTATACTCAAATTAAGGAGGGCCAACGATGAGCGAAGCAAGTTTAAGTTATCAACATGCTGCATCCAGTTCGGAGCAACGTTTTGCCGGCTTTTGGATGCGATTTTGGGCATATGTCTTAGATATAGTGGTTATCTCCAGTTTGAATGGTATTTTGCTGTCTCCCTTTAAATTTGTGAATGATGGAATTGCCATTAGCATTGGATTATGGACTGTAACAGGGGTAATCGCGTCAATTGTCTACTTTGCCTATTTTCTTTTCATGACGAAATTTTTTGGGCAAACATTAGGAAAGATGATCTTAGGAATTAGAGTAATTCGTGAGGATGAACAATCTCTCAAATGGAGCGACGTCTTTTTCAGGGAGGTCATTGGACGATTTATTTATCGTGTGTTTTCCATCCTAATGGTTCTCTATATTATTGTTGGGTTTACCGAAGAGAAACAAGGATTACATGATATGATTGCCAGTACGAGAGTGGTTTTTGATAGGTAATGAGAGACACGGGGATATTCCCGTGTCTCTTTCCATTTTTAATAATCCATTTCTATTGCTTTTGTAGCGTTCACCATATCATTTTCTAAAAGTCTTTCAATATCATATGAAGGGTAAAAACTATTTTCATACATGAAATTAAATACATCGGCGTGAGTTTTTATCGCGTTTTGTAGGTGTCTTGCTAATGTTTCTCGTACTGCTGGTGTTGCGGTTTCTGTAATGGCAATGGCATAGTTGCGAACTGAGGTTTTCGCGAATGCTAAAAGATCTCCAGCATAGAATCCCGTATCTAATTCGTGATGACTGCTTTGGTCAGCTCGCGGTGCCAAAGCATAGAATTGCAGAAGCTCTTGAAGATTTCTTTCTAAGCCTTGAATTGTGTTCTGGTATAGCGTGCGAAGGCGCGGGTCTTCAACACTCCCAATTGCCTTTTTTAATTTCATTAACCCTACAGATTGAAAAGCTACTAATTCATGTATTTCAAGTGTTTCATGCCAAGCTAAGTGCTGAGGCTGTCTGTCCATCGACATTTCCATCGTATTTCCTCCTAGTAAGTAGTCATTTTAACTATATTCAGGTATAGAAGAGGAGGAAGCTTGTTAGGCCTAATATAGGCGAATATCATGATAAGTAATGGATAGATTTCATAGGGACTTGTATTAAGTCCCTAGCTACTTTTCATTATATTGTTTGAAGTCTTCTCGTAATTTCCTTATTTCCGCAGTCTGCGTGAGAAAGGTTATTATTGAGTCTTCTGATTGCATCAAATAGTGCAAAGATACCAGCGAAAATGGCTATTAACATTAATAAATGCTTTTTCTCCCCTCCTTCTCATTCATTTAAGTAAAATGTAGCAGTTAAATTTCTATAACGCCAAAGTGTTGTTACAACGGTTAATTAGATATGTTGAAAATCCTATAACAGATTTTATTCGCTCTTCGTTTGAAGCGAAATCTTCGAGCCTATTATGTTGACGAATGTGAATGGCATGCTTTATGATATCGTGCCACTCTTTTGGGATATGCTGTAATCCATATTCCCCTGCATCCAATTTTGAAATGATATCATGCTCCTTTAGAGTATAGAACTGGCGCAGCAACCCAAGAACAGTCCATTCTACTTCATCATCAATTAAATCAGTCGGTAAGGAACTAATTTCTTTTATTGATTTCTCATATGATTGAATCCGATTTACCCAATAAGAATTCATATTATCCAGGACATATGAAACTAATTGATGGGAATGAATTTCGTTATGAAAGGTATTCGGTTCTGGCCCTACTATATTAATCGCCTTGGTGTTAAACAACCACCATGTGATAGGATTAAAGTTGAAGTAATCCCCGAATGCTAGCTTACCTTCATTAAAATAAGGATAAAGAATTTTACTGTTATGATCTAGTTTTCCTACATCTTCTCGAATAATATATACGCCGTCCATGTCTGGCTTTTTATATGTATTTGCTAATTGCGTATGAATAAAGGACAAAGCTTGTGCATCGTTCTTGGTCAAACGACGGCTTGTTATCGTAATAAAGTCGATATCACTCGAGTTCTCAACATAAGCATCAAGCGCGATTGAACCATGGATATATAACCCATCAAGTGTGTTGGGTAGATGCTTTTTATAGAGGCTAATATATTCATTTAATACTGTTTCAACAATTGGTGGTAATGTGGACACTATTTTTCTCTCCTTTCTATATTCCTGTTATTTGTTGTTTACTTGATAATTGGACATGTGCCCGAGCGAAAGGAAGATGCACCTGATAAAGTGAACCATGCGCTCTAGAGAATACCCCTACCTAATCAAAAACAGCAGACGTGAACTCAAACCAAATTGCTAAAGAACAACTCAGTTTCACTAACAGATCTGTTAGTCGAAGTTTTAGGATGAGCCCTTAATTAATTCACCCTTCCAATTAATTTAAGTAAATAATATTCAAAATATTCAACTATATAATAACATAATAGAACCCGTGAGTGTAATCCTAAAGTCGAATTAAGAAGATTAGTATAAAGTTTTGTAAAGTATATTGTTTCTATTAATTATCTGAATTAAAATAATTAATAGAATTTTATATACGGAAAAGTCATCAAACTATTTGGAGGAGTTGTCAGGATGAACACTGATTCAAATGTACTTGATGGACTGAGGCAATTATTAGAACGTGTACGGAGAAACACATTGGGAGATTTATTAGCGCGGACAAGGGAGAGGATGCCGGAAAAATTTGCACTTGCTTATCGGGATAAACGACTGAATTATCAAGAATTAGATAATATCGTGAATCAAACAGCCCATGCTTTCCGGGAAAATGGTATGAAAAAAGGCGATATGATAACGGTAATGTCTAAGAATAGTTTGGACTTTGTGGTTGTTAATTTTGCTCTTGCAAGAATTGGTGCCGTAATGATTCCAATTAATTATATGCTGACAAAGGATGATGTGGCTTTTATCATCAATCACGCTAATGTAACGGGATTAATTGCATCCGAAGAGTATGCCGCAATTTTGGAGTATGCTTCGGTTGGTAGAGAGATCTCATTTCGATACATTATGGATTTGGATGATGGGGAAATAGTAGACGAAAGGCTTGAAGATTGGATATCGTTACGTGATATTCGTGAAGGAAAGCCGACTGAGTTTGTTGATGCGGATTTGTCTGATGATGATTTGGCACATGTTTTATATACGAGTGGCACGGAGTCAAAGCCAAAAGGAGTTATGCTTACACATAAGAGTATCATCAGTGAATATGTGAGTTGTATTATAGATGGGAATATGGCTGAGGGAGATGTATTGGTTCATGCCCTGCCAATGTATCATAGTGCCCAGTTACATGTTTTCTTAGGTCCAAGTATATACTTAGGTTCTAGCGGGATTATTTTAGATGGAGCAAGTCCAGAAATAATTTTACGAACAATTGAAAAGGAAGGAGCAACACAGCTTTTTTGCCCGCCTACAGTATGGATAGCCCTTTTAAGGCATCCAGAATTTGTTACGCGGGATTTGTCTACCTTGGAGAAGTGTTATTATGGCGCAGCGATTATGCCAAAGGAAGTGTTAAAGGAACTGTCAGAACGACTACCTAATGCCCGCTTCTGGAATTTCTATGGACAGACAGAAGTTGCCCCACTGGCCACAGCATTACAACCAGAAGATCAATTACGTAAACTCGGATCAGCTGGCAAACCTTCATTAAATATCCAAACAAGAATTGTGGATGACCAAGATCAAGAGGTTCCACGTGGGGAAATTGGCGAAATTGTTCATCGTACACCCCATGCGATGAAAGGCTACTTACATGATCCGGAAAAAACTGCAGAAGCATTTCGTGGTGGGTGGTTTCATAGTGGCGACCTAGGTGTGATGGATGAGGAAGGCTATCTAACGATTATTGACCGAAAAAAAGATATGATTAATACAGGCGGTGTCAATGTTTCTAGCCGGGAAGTTGAAGAGATGATCTATCAACTTGAAGGTGTTTCCGAAGTTGCTGTTATTGGTATTCCAGATAAATATTGGATCGAAGCAGTTACAGCCATAATTGTTCCAAAAGAAGGGGCAAAACTAACCGAAGAATCGGTTATTGAATTTTGCCGTTCTAAGCTATCCAAATTTAAAGTACCAAAATATGTTGCCTTTACAGAAGGATTACCAAAAAATCCAAGTGGAAAAGTATTGAAACGCGAATTACGGAAAGAGTATGAGGGACTAGGAGCAGAGTAAAGGTTATTTCAAAGCACGGCGATTAAGGGCTGTGCTTTTTTTGTGGTGATTATTAGATTTGAAAGTAGATGAGCCTAAACTAGAGGAAGATGCGCCCTCCTCTCGAGTAAATAAGCCCAAACCAGAGGAAGATGCGCCCGCCTCGCGAGTAGATGGGCCCAAACCAGGGAAAGATGCGCCCTCCTCGCAAGTAAATGAGCCCAAACCAGAGGAAGATGATCCCACCTCGCGAGTAGATGAGCCCAAACCAGGGAAAGATGCGCCCACCTCGCGAGTAGATGAGCCCAAACCAGAGAAAGATGCGCCCATCTCGCAAACAGATGAGCCCAAATCAAGGAAAGATGAGCCCCCCTCGCGAGTAAATGAGCCCAAACCAGAGAAAGATGCGCCCGCCTCGCGAGTAGATGATCCCAAACCAGAGAAAGATGCGCCCACTCCCCAAAGCAACCTGCATCCCGCCCACAGAATTCAAGTAGGATAAAACCCAACATTTTAGAAATACTACCTAGTGGAGGTGTCTTTTATGCCAGAAAAAAGTGATAACTGGAGTAAAAAGCGTGTTACATCAAGTGTTAACCCACAGGGATTGACTGAGGAAACTGCCAATCACCGTCCTAAATCTGTATTGGAAGATCGGACAAAGAAGAAGAATACGAAGATTTAATAAAGCAGGTGATGACAATCGACCATACATTACAATACTTACTAGAATCATTATCTAACTATGAAGACAGTGAGCTAAGTCAGACGATTTATCAGAAGCTAAAGCATAATCCGTATCAGAGTGAAAGAGAGTTTGTTGATGATTTAGATGATAAAGAGATCCAGTATTTGGATCAAATACTGGAACGTGAAATTAATTATGCTGAAAATGTTCAAGATGATGTGCGGGTGCAACAGCTTCGTGAAGTATATGAATTAATCTTTTAAAATATGCTAGGAGTATAAGCCTATTTTGTTCAATTGGATGATATTGACATTGATTATTCATCGTGAACGTAGTAATATAAATATACAAGCTACGATGTACGTATTTTACTAAGTTTTAACCTCTAAATAGATAATAGGGAGTTTTACATTGAAGCTCTAATGTCGAGCCGCCATAGTGTAGCGGAAGACAGGAAGGTTTCTGCAAACACCCACTTAGTGAAGTGGTGGTTTAAAACTTTTTATTACAAATACGGCATTTGTGGCTGCTGAATATGCCAATTAACTGACCAGTTTCCGAGAGGAGGCTGGTCATTTTGCTTGTGTCATTTGAAAACCCCTGGCTATGCCGGGGGTTCCGGAGAGCTTATAGCGTGGTATTAAAATTAAAAAAGGCCTCTCTTCGTGATAAGATATAGTTGGTTTCCCGACCACTACATCAAATAAACGAAGGAGGCATGTCCCAATGAAGGACAAGAATAGTTTAGCACATACAACATGGAATTGTAAGTATCACATCGTGTTTGCACCAAAATACAGAAGACAAATTATATATGGAAAATACAAACAAAGTATAGGAAAAATAATAAGAGAATTATGCGAGAGAAAAGGTGTAACCATTCATGAGGCAAATGCATGTCGAGATCATATCCATATGTTAGTAAGTATCCCACCAAAGCTGAGTGTATCTCAGTTTATGGGATATTTAAAAGGAAAAAGCAGTTTAATGATATTCGACCGACATGCAAATTTAAAATATAAATATGGCAATCGAAAATTCTGGTGTCGAGGTTTCTACGTCGATACAGTGGGCCGAAATAAGAAGCAAATAGAAGAATATATTAGGAATCAGCTCCGAGAAGATTATATATCAGATCAATTAACGTTATTCGAAGAGTTTGATCCATTCACAGGAGAAAAAAATAGAAAGATATAAGAGATTCTTTAGAATCAGTGCGTGGATGTGGTGCGTAAGGGAAAACCATTCAGTGGGCCTTTAAGGCCAAGGCCGGTAAAAGAGGCTTCAAGCCGCAGAGCAAACCACCAGTTCACACTGGTGGTTTTGATTTTTAAATAATGTTGACACGGTTGGGTAAAATCTGCTTTGTAATCCAATCGTCAATTAAATCATTAAAGAATGTCGGGTCTGCTAAAGAGATGCCGTGGCCAATTTTAGGAATTACAATTCCGGTAGCATTTGGATTGGCATGGGTTAATTCACTTGCAGATTTGCGCATGATTTTCTTTTCCTTTTCACCAACCGTAACTAATATGTTTCCGTCAGCCTTATAAAAATCATTAGGGATACTAAAGGACATATTTTCTTGCATCACTTGAATAAAGGTATGAAGACTAGTTTCTGAACTATCTTGATAGTATAAATCTAATTGATTTTCTTTTATGTATAATACTTTTGCTTGGAGCTTAGCGAATGATCTCCACTTTACTAGAGGAAAGGATAGCTTAAAGAGAGGCATTGTTAGCTTAGCGCTATAGGGCATTGGCTTCGTTAAAGCGCTGTTGATTATGGCATAGTCAATGAAGTGGGGCTGTATGCTAAGCATTTTGACAAGAACTTGTGCACCTAGTGAAAAGCCAATTACAATGATTGGTTTATTATTCTTTTTTTCCTTTATTAATTGAATGAGTCTCTCTGCACTATCTTCTATAGAAAACGAATCGTGTTTGCTCTTGCCATGCCCTGGTAGGTCCGGAACTAAGCAATGGTACGTTGTAGTAAAATACTTCACTTGCTCGTCCCACATCCAGCCACTGACTCCTCCACCATGAAGAAACACCATTAGTGGGGAATTCTCTACACAATACTCTTTATAATTCAAATGAATTCATCTCCTCACTTACGATACTAAGTAAATTTTAACATAATTCAAAAATTAAGGTATAAGTAAAAGTTTTCAAAAAGCATTTGTTTTATGTATTTTTAATTATTCTACATATTACTTATGATGAAAGTATAAAGGGGGAGGAATTGGTATGGATTTTCACTACGAAAGACTTGATCATGTACAGTTAGCAGCTCCTAAAGGTGGAGAAGAAAAGGCTCGATTGTTTTATCAAGATTTACTAGGGTTTTCAGAGGTAGAAAAGCCTGATAACTTAAAAAGCCGAGGTGGAGTTTGGTTCACTAATGGCATGATTCATCTGCATATTGGGATAGAAGAGCCGTTTTTGCCTGCACGAAAGGCACATCCCGCTATTCGTGTAAAGAATATTGAAGCGATGAAGCATTATCTCGATCAGAAAAATACAGCATATATTGTGGATGACCATTTGCTAGGTGCAAACAGATTCTATTTACATGACCCATTCGGGAACCGATTAGAATTTCTTGAGTGGATTTAAAAGTAAGGGGTTTCTCCTTTTAATAGGGAGACCCCCCTTTTTCATGGTAAAATTGTAAGAAAAATATCATTTCAGGGGGATTTCAATTGAAGAGAAAAATAAGTATTGCGTTGGGAAGTATTGTTGGAATTGTGGTGATTGGTTTACTAGTAGCTGGGAATTATTTTTATAGCGAAGGTATTAAACGAGGCACCGATATCGAATTACATAGTGAGCCCGAAAGTGTGAATGCAAGTGCAAGTGAAACAGCGTTGGCTATTTTAGAAGAAGCGGAGAAGTGGTACGTGGAGCAGGAGCAAGAAGTCTTGCAAATCACATCCTATGATGACTTAGTATTAAAAGCCGGTTACCTAGAAAACGATAGGAAAACTGGAAAAGCGGTCATTCTTGCTCATGGGTATCGTGGGAATCGAGATCATATGGATAATTTGGTTAAGTTTTATTATGATCAAGGCTTTGATGTATTATTGCCAGATGCGAGAGGTCACGGGGAAAGTGAAGGCGATTATGTGGGATATGGCTGGCATGACCGGTTAGATTATGTGCAGTGGATTAACTTATTAGTAGAAGAGTATGGAGCAGAGCAAATCGTTTTACATGGTAATTCCATGGGGGCGTCCCTAGTTCTCATGACTAGTGGGGAAGAGCTTCCTGATGAAGTAAAAGGAATTATTGCTGACAGTGGATATACGACAGTAAAAGAGGAATTAAAGCATCAATTAAAGCACTTATATCATATTCCAGCGTTTCCAATTTTAGATATTACAAGTATGATTACTAAGGTGAGAGCTGGTTATTTCTTTGGGGAAGCATCTGCGATTGACCAGGTGAAGAATAATACGAGAGACCTATTCATTATACATGGGGATGCTGATGAGCTAGTTCCGACAGAAATGGCATATGAATTGTTTGAAGCTGCTGGTGGGGATAAAGAGCTGTGGATTGTGCCTAATGCTGGCCATACAAAGGCTTATAATGTTGCAACCGAGGAATTTCAAGATCGTTTACAACAATTTCTAGACAAGGCATTAGAAGAAACTACAGATGATGAGAGTCATGACTGATCTAACTAGGAAGGATGATCAGGCGACTAAAACATATCAAAAAAGTCAATACCTCCTCCTAGAGGATGTCGTCGTATTGGAAAAGGAATTATAATATAAAAAGAGAAGCAGTTATGATTAAGTAGGTTCTGATAATGTGGAACTACTTAGGTTTTAAAAGCTTCTCTTTTATAATACATACAAATCAATTTACATTAATTAATTCCATTACCGTATCCATCATTTCTTCTGATACAGTATAAATTGTATGTGTGTCATCTGTATTCATCAAGCTGCTTTTTTGGCCTTCTTTGCCAATCCATAAATGAAATTGTTGCTTGTTATTACTTGTATCCATGACTTCTATATAATAGTCAGGGTTAGCCATATTTACGATAGCTTTTTCCTTTTTAGCACCTGAAATTATTTGCTTTAACTTCTCTAGCTTATCAGCCTCTTCCAAAACAATTGGACTGGCATCTTTTGCTTTTGAAAAACTAATCGTAGCAATGTCTGCATTTAAATTTAAAGGACTAGCATCCTTGTGTTGTATTACTGTATTAATTATTTCTGCTTGATTTGCGCTGTTATTTTCTGTTTGGCAACCAGATAGAACAATCGATAAACATAAGAGTAAAATTATTTTTTTCATCCATCTACGCTCCAATCCTCTCAGTCCATGTTACGGATAAGACGGAGAAAACTTCTTTCATGTTTCACAAATATAGCATCCTGGTCCTCTTCATTGTTACACCGATTGAGAATACTACACACCGTTTGGATGCCTAGCAAATATAGTAATCTTTACTACTTTCTTACACAGCGTTAATGTTAAATCCCTTCAATTCTCGTACGACTCTTGAAATGGGTAATCCTACCACATTATAATAGTCGCCGTTTATTTTCTTCACTAAAGCAGCACCTTGACTTTGGATACCGTAGGCTCCTGCTTTATCATAGACATCCTTAGTTGCGATATAAGCATGGATCTCATTTTCTGTTAACGGCCAAAATTCTACCATTGTTTTTTCCACAAACGAAACTACTTTTTCCTGAGAGCGGATGGTTACGCCAGTATATACGTCATGTACATTCCCGCTTAAACGTGAAAGCATCTCATATGCTTCTTCGTGATGATTCGGTTTCCCATAAATAGTTCCTTCGAAGGCTACGACAGTGTCTGCTGTTAAAATTACCTCATTCGAATCAATAAATGGCACATGCTTTGCTTTATGTAAGGAAAGCTGTTTCGCTCTTAATGCTGGATTATCCGTTTGAATGACAGATTCATCTACATCTTGTTTTCTTATCACAAAGGGAATGTTTACTAGTTTTAGTAGCTCTTTTCTGCGTGGTGAAGTAGATGCTAATACGAGTGAATGGGTCATTGACTTCCTCCATATATATCTGACATAATTTAGTATATAGTAAAGTATACTAGATTGGATGCTTATTGTGAAAGGAACGAGAATTAATATCTATACATATAGGAAGAACTTTGTTAATTTAAATTAGTAAACCATTAAAATAAATGAGGAATTGGGGGATCTAAATGGAGACACAACAAACAAACGGGAAAGCTGTTGCAGCATTAGTGCTAGGGATATTATCGATTGTCATTCCATATGTAGGACTAATACTTGGTATAATTGGAATTATTTTAGCGAATAGTAGTTTTAAAGAAATTGCTGTTACCCAGGATGGTGGGCGTGGACTAGCAACTGCAGGATTAGTAACTAGCATTATTGGAGTTGCAATATATGGTCTTCTTTTTCTTTTTATTATCCTTGGTATTGCTGCATTTTCTTTATCTTATTAGTAAAAGCGAGAGATCACGTTATCGTAACGATGATCTCTTTTTAAGTTTTTTCGTGATATAGGCATTTGTTAAGATGAGGTGACACTTCGTAAATATGCTATAATTTCTATTTAAAATCCAGAATATTTACTTTATACTGGATTACATATAATAGGGGGAATGGGAATGACTCGTGTTTTGTTTTTTGCTTATCCGATGTATGCTGATTTTGAAATTGCCCATACGTTATTCTTTTTAAGAAAGCTTGGGAAAGCTACTGTGGTCACTGCAACAATTGATGGGGAAGCAGTGGAAAGCTTAGGGGGAATTGTAACCAATCCAGGGCTAGCCATTGCGGATGCAAACCCTAATGATTATGATGTAATCTTAATTTCTGGTGGGGATGGTGTATCCCAAGTGTTGGAAGACAATCGGATCCATCACTTTCTCCGAGAAGCAAATCGTATTCAAAAACCGATAGCCGCCATTTGTGCGTCGGCAACCCTGCTCGGTAAAGCAGGCTTATTAAAAGGGAATCGTTTCACTTGTACCCCGAATACATATGAAATGTTTCAGGACGCATTTGCCGATGCAGAATATACGGGTGAAAGACTAGAAGTGCGGGATAATCTTATTACTGCAAAGGGGACTGCATTTCCAGAGTTTACCTTAGCGGTGATCGATCAGCTACAATTATGGAAAAATGATGAACAACGGGAAAGTGCACGGTTATTTTGTAAGGGAGAAGTATAACAGTTATGGCACAAAAAATTGTTGGATTACCACCGGTTATCAACCAAACATCTAGGGTGTTAATTGTAGGATCCATGCCAAGTGTTTTATCCTTGGAGAGCAAGGAATATTATGGGAACCCTCGTAATCATTTTTGGAAGATAATCTACGGTTTGTTTGACGAAAATCCTGATTCTAGCTATGCGGATAAACTGACTTTTCTTAGGGAGAAGCATATTGCGCTTTGGGATGCAATTGGTGCTTGTTATCGAGAAGGGAGTTTAGATTCATCGATTTATGGTGAGGAGCCTAATGATCTTCCAGGTCTCATTCAAGCATATCCTTCCTTACAGTTAATTGCATGTAATGGTACCAAGTCATTTAACACGTTAAAGAAGTACTTTTCTCCAGAGTCTTTATCGAATATCCCAGTAATCAAACTACCTTCTTCTAGCCCGGTTCCTGGTCGTTATAATAAACAATTGCCTGAAAAGATGGAAGAATGGAAGCAAATAATTGCCTATCTTGAGGAAAAAATGTAATTTTCAAAAAAGTGTTGTGCGTAGCATATCTCATTCTGTATAATTGACTTTGGGAGTGTCGTAGCTAAAGAGGGGAGAGTCGTAAGCGGCAACTTACGACTCAGACAATTGCGTAGGCTGCGGCGACTTCCTATCTTGGTGAAAAAGGTAATTATCCTGGTTCCTTACAAAGTGACAGGGTGATTACTTTTTTTCACGACTGTTCACAACTAACAATACTAGTGTTGAGAACATTAACATTAACTCAAGAGTTTTTTCAATTGGAATCACAAGCTTCAGCCCCTTTCCTGGGGAATTTTTTATGAAGCCGCCGTTAGTAACTCCAATACTCTGATCGTCTCACGCCTAGCGTATTGTCCCCCTCATTATACTACATCAGAAGGGCTCTCGTATCGCGATAATTACGAAATGGTAAAATATTCTTAGAATTTAGTTTGTTGTGGCAAAATACCTATGAATTGTCGATTATTTAGATAATGTTGTGAAAGGGACGAAGGAACGAGATGTTGTTGTTACTATAGGGAGGAGCTTGCTCGACACGAATATATTCGCAAGGCGTAGTGAATTGTAGAACCACGCCTTTTTTTGTTGCATTTGTGGTACAAATACTAATTTCAAATTTTTATACATCAAATGAGTAGTCTGGTTTTATCTCACTAAATGCGAAATTTAGCAAAATATAGAAGTATACTATGATAGAATATAATTAAATTTATATGCTAGGAAAGTAGGGTGTTATGAAATACTTCTGGGGTAGGTTTATTGTATTTGTCTTACTTTGGACCTATTTGATCATTCAATATAGTACCAATAGTTGGGTTAGCATTTTATGTTTTGCTGGGGCGATGGCCGGTTTCTTCTTTCTATCCTTAAAAAAAGTACCGATTTATGTGTACATCCTGTTGTCATTAATTATTTTCTTACATGGGCTACTTATAGCAGAAGAGAATCTAATAACAATCATCCTATTAGTTTATATTTCTATGATCGCATCTTTTCGGTTGCGCGAGAATAAATTAAAGCTATATATCCTGATGAATTTGCTTTTATCCATTTTACTTAGTTATCTTCAAATGAGTCATGTAGTAGCGATTATGGTGATGGTTGTATTTTTATATTTCCTACTTCTATCCATTAATCAATACGTCACGATGCTACAAGAGCAGCGTAATCTTTATGAAGAATTACGTAGTGAATATCGTAAGCTAAAAAGAATGAATCTACTTGCAGAAGAAACGGCACGTGTGGAGGAAAGGAACCGAATTGCACGTGATATCCATGATTCAGTTGGACATCGACTAACAGCTTTAATTATGAAACTGGAGACATTAGCCATCCAGACGAAAAATGAAGATTATCGGGAGTTGAAAAAGATGGCAGAGGATAGCTTAGGAGAGACAAGACAGGCTGTGAAAACACTCCAGGCAGAAGAAAGCGAAGGAATTGCAACAGTCGTACATCTTATTCGTAAGCTTGAAGCGGAAAGTCAAATCGTTGTTCAGTTCACCATTAAGCAGGGTGTACTTACGGTTCCATTATCAAATGATCATAGTGTTGTCTTATACCGGGTGCTCCAGGAAGCCCTCACCAATGCGATGAGACATGGTTATTCTAGAGAAATCCATGTCGTATTAGGTAAATCTGCAATTGGAGATGTCACCTTTGAAATATCAAATACCGTTTATGAGGTAAAGCCATTTACATTCGGCTTCGGTCTAACCAATATGAAAAAAAGATTAGAAGAGATTGGCGGACGACTCGATGTGTATCAGAAAGAAAACCAATTTTACGTATCCGGAATTATTCCATCGGAGTAGGAGGACAATCATATGTGGCGGGTATTATTAGTGGAAGATCAAGCAATTGTAAGACAGGGATTAAAGGTTATTCTAGAGCAAGACGAGCATATTCAGGTGACACATGAAGCGGAAAATGGTGCAGAGGCAATAGCTATTCTAGAAAAATATGCGATTGACTTTATTATGATGGATGTTCGCATGCCAATTATGAATGGAATTGAAGCGACGAGAGTGATTAAACGTCAGTGGCCAACTATTAAAATATTGATTCTAACTACCTTTAATGATGATGAATATGTGGTAGAAGCATTGAAAGAGGGAGCGAATGGCTTCTTATTGAAAACAGCCGATTCAACAAAGCTATTAGAAGCAGTCCATAGCTGTATGAATGGTGGGTTAATGCTACATGATGAAGTCGCAGCTAAAGTAATGCCCCGTTTACTTCAAAAACGTACCAAAGAAACGGTGAAAATTGATTTATCACCACGGGAATTAACGATTACTAGATTAGTCGGCGAAGGAAAAACAAATAAAGAAATTGCCGATGAACTCTTTCTTTCAATTGGAACTGTGAAAAATCATATAACCCAGATTTTACAAAAAACAGATTTAAGAGACCGTACCCAGCTTGCGATTTTTGCGGTAAAGCATGAACTGTAGCTATCATTCATAAAGTTGTACTATCTAACACTAATGTCCAGCATTCCTATCCATTATAATGAGGGAAAGAACCTAAATAAGAGGTGTTCGACATGCTTGCCATTATGTTAGAGGAATTTCCGTTTGCCTCTCTTTGGAATACAGGAATATTTCTGTTCGTTTCGTTTGCCGCTGTTATCTATCTGTTTTTATTGCCACAGGAGAAGAAGCATTCCTGGTGGAAGAATGTTTGCTTTTTCCTTGGACTAATGCTCTTATTTATCGCGACAGGGAGTCCAATTAATATTATCGGTCGAATTCAGTTTAGTGTTCATATCATACAAGTCGTTTTACTTTGCTTGATTGTACCGCCTTTATTGTTACTTGGTATGAAACGAACCATTCTAGACCGAGCGCTGCGGAATAAATGGGTTACTAAAATAGTTTCTTTCCTTGTGAAACCTTATATAAGCATTAGTATATTTTTCTTAACCTTATACATATACCACCATCCACCGATCTTTGATAATGCTCGTGTGGACCTCTATGGGAATTACTTTTACCTGTTCGCTTTATTTGCTGCCGCATTACTATTATGGATACCAATTATTCGAGGAAGTAATTGGACAAGGACACTTATTTATCATGCCATAAGTATAGGGATGATTTTTCCACTCGCTGGGATTTTACTATTTTCAAAGGAAATCATGTATCAAGCATACACGGATTTGACAACTTTTACCCAAGCATTGGAAGTATGCTTGCCGGCAGGGGCTGAATTATCTCCACAGGTCGTATTGCAACTATTACCGTTTGAGCCAGTAGCAGAGCAACAGCTAAGTGGGAGGATATTGCTCGCTTCTTTTCTAATCGTATTAACCGTGTCATCTGTTATGAAACGACAAGTGATAAAAAAAGTGTAAGAAAGTAGCTCTCGGTTTCGGGAGCTGTTTTTTTAGGTATTTGGAAATAGGAGAGGATGGAAAAGAAGCCTTTACATGGATTTAATCTGGTAACACGTTCTTGAAGGACTTTCAACTTCTTTGAAATTCTACTTAGTTACAATAGCCTTGTACAAAATGCTCTGAGAATGTCTTTTTGCGTTTATAAGCTTATCCAAGTAATAGAAAGTCTTGACCGATAATTTCATCAAAAAAGAGCTGTTAAAACAGCTCGCGGTATTATCATTCCAATTTATATAATTATTGAAACTTTCTAGCGACCAAAAATTCAACTAAAGGTAATATAATCATTGCTAAACCTAATATTGCTAACAGAATAGTACCATTAACTATTTCGTCAGCAGCTACTGCTACCACAATGAAGAATATGAGAATGAAGTAACTGATTTTGGAGCTTTTTTCTGTAATTCTTTGTCCAAGTTCCTCTTCGATTAATATTCCATCTTTCTCTTCTTTGTTTCCCCATGTGATTGCAGAGAAAAACATCATCCATAGCGTCCCAATTACGATAACTTCCTGGAACCCTACTTCCTTTCCAGTAATAAATTTAAAAATAGAATAACATAACACAATAAGCATGGCGGTACCAATTATAATCGCACCTATTTTTCGGGTCTTCATACAATCTCCTCCTCTTTGTTTACCTTTAATTTCTATAGTTTTCACAAGCTTTAAAGCTAATAAGGCTAGCCAGAATACTGAAAGCTGTTAACTCTCCTTGGTCTATCCCCATCTTTTTCGGTGATCTTTTATTAGAATTTGCTTACTACATCTGCTTTTGATTGAAAGGGTGTAAAACTTGTTTGACACTATCATTATAAAAAAGACGAAGGTGCTGTCAAACATATTTTACACCCTATTCGGGTTTTAACATTGACAAGGAAGTCCGTACAATAAAGAGGTATCACTCATTATGTAGATAACCTGCAATGATTATTGGGCACGATGAAAACAGAGACGGACATTCTCTATTAGCAAAAGGCATATCAATCCAAATTTCACGTTTCTCTCTTAAAAAAGTGACTCAAGTCATACCTCAAGAATTTCTTTTCATGACTCCAGGTAGTATGTAAATTGGAGCTTTTCTCGTATTCTAAATTTAGGAGGGGAATCAAATGATCGAATTGGTGAACTTAACGAAACGATATAAACAGATTGAAGCGGTAAAAAACTTAAATTTATTTATAGAAAAAGGTGAGATTATCGGACTTCTTGGTCCGAATGGTGCTGGTAAATCAACAGCAATCTCGATGCTGTCGTCATTAGTAGAGCCTACCAGCGGGGACGTCCTTTTTGAGAACAAAAGCATTGTCAAAAATCCTAGTAGCTTCCGAAAGATAGTAGGCATTGTACCGCAGGAGATTGCTCTATACGAAGATTTATCAGCGGAGGAGAATCTTTATTTCTTCGGAAGGATCTATCACTTGCGTGGAAAGAAATTAAAACAAAAGGTCGATGAAGTATTGGAGCAAATTGGCTTAACCGATAGACGCAAAGACATTGTAAAGAAATTTTCAGGTGGAATGAAACGACGATTAAATATCGGTGTAGCCATGCTTCACGACCCAGAAGTGATTATTATGGATGAACCGACTGTTGGGATTGATCCGCAATCCCGTAATTATATTTTAGAGACGGTTAAACGGCTAAATCAAGAACGAAAAATGACCGTATTGTACACGAGTCATTATATGGAGGAAGTAGAGCTGTTATGTGACCGTATTTACATTATGGATAAAGGAAATCTAATTGCATCTGGTACAAAGGATGAAATTAAGAAAATCTTATCCAACGAGAATACGATATCCATTAAGGCGGATCGCTTTAGTGAGGGGTTTCTTACTGCGTTACGTGAACATCCTTCTGTAACGAGTGTGACAGTAGGAGAAAAGGAAGTGCTCGTTATCGTACCAAGAGCGGTTCGCATGTTTTCCGAAGTAATTCAAATAGCAGAGGAGCACGGAATCGAATTACACTCTGTCGATAACAAAGCCCCTACTTTAGAGGATGTATTTTTACACCTTACTGGCAGGGCATTAAGAGATTAGAGGGGGGAATAGGATGCTGTGGAATATTATTAAAAAGCAAGGTCTCATTATCTTAAGAAACCCTCAAGAATTATTATTACTTCTTGCGCTTCCGGTATTACTTATTACGATTCTATCCACTGCGTTAGGTAATTGGATAAACGGGGAGAGTCAGCCAATAACACTTCAAGTGGCGTTTTTGGAACACGAAGCGGAAGAGGTGCAAGTTGAACGGTTTTTGCAGGATATGGAGAAGGTACTTCCACCTGATGTATTGGAACAGATTCGTACGAACATCGATCATATGGCACCAATTAAACTACTAAAGGAATCGGTCTTGGAAAATGAAACAGTCCAGGAATTTATCAAAGTAGAGTATATTAATCCCTCTGAGCGTGAGAACATTCTAGCAGATGATTCGTATACTTCGTTAATTGAAGTGCCTGAGAATTTTACGTATGATACGCTATCCAATTTAATTGGAAATAAGGATGAACAACCTGCATTTCTCATTATACAAAATGAAGGACACCAATCTGGTGTTACGATTATCCATCGTATTTTGCAACAATTTCAAGAGCAAATGACGTTAGGGAAGTTTGTTGCGGATAATCAATTGGAGATGGAAACATTGCAGTTAGATGAAGCAAGTATAAAAAGTGAGATCGTAACAATCAATGAAAAAGAACCTGTCACATCCCAGGCTTATTATACGTTAGGTATGGTATTGATGAACGTTTTGTTTATAGCAAGTGCTATCGGTTCTATTGCGTATAACGAAAAGAGAATGCATGTATTAGATAGAATTATTGTAGCTAATGTATCAAGATGGTTGTATTTTCTTGGTATATGGATTTCTGGAACGATGTTTGCGTTTATCCAGGCTATTATTATCTTTACGTTTTCGCGATTTGTATTTGGTGTGACATGGCCAGGATTAACGGGATTTTTACTAGTAACGTTGGCCTTTTCTCTTGCGGTAGGTGGTCTTGCAGTTCTATTAGTTTCTTTGAGCTTCCGAGGTAACTCAGAATCGATAATCCATATCTTCTCCGGTATTATAGTCACGGTATTTGCTGTTTTAGGTGGTAGCTTTGCACCTGTTGGTGAATTTTCTAAAACGATTCAGTTTATCGGAAATCTAACCCCAAATGGTGCTAGTATGACAGCATATTTGACTATATTACGGGGGGAAGAGCTTGGTGCCATAGGGAATCAGCTAATCTATTTAGTATGCTTTGGGCTAGCGGTCGTAGTAATTGCTATTTTATGTTTTCCGAAGAGGGGGGTATCTTCATGATTGGAATCTTAAACGCGAAGCTAAAGCAGTTTATCCGTGCTCCGTTTACATTTTTGATGTTTACTGGCATGTCGATCATCTTTGCCCTTATCTTTGGTGGATCAACGGGCCCAGGCAATATAACGGTTCCGGTCTATGCAGAACATCATGTGGACGCTTCTATAATAGAATTTTTGGAATTGGAAGAGTCGATGAATTTTATCTGGGTGACAGAGGATGAACTAAAAGAGATGGTTTCCGATGGGAAGAGTGAATTAGGTGTTGTCTTAAAGGAAGAGGACTTTCAAATTGTTGTCGGGGTCGATTCCTTTAACACAGGGCTAATTGAACGCACTATTCGATCTGCTTATTTAGATAAACGTATGCAAGAACAGCTTATCGAGCAGAGTGGTCTAACATCAAAAGCGGAGCAAGAAGCATTTGTAGAAACAATGAAGCAGGAATTAAGTGAACCAATTTTTTCTATCGAATCAACGAGTTTTCGTGGGGAAGGCGCGTTTGTTTATAATAGTAACCTCCATCACATATTTGGTTTTTCCTTATTCTTTGTTATTTATACGATTGCTTATAATGTAATCTCCATCTTATTGGAAAAAAGAGAGGGGATATGGGACCGAATGATTTTATCCCCGGTGAAAAAGTGGGAGATGTATGTTGCGAATTTAATTTATAGCTTCATTACCGGTTATATCCAGGTGGCTATCACATTTTCAGTATTCCGGTATATCGTAGGAGTTGACTTTAATGGACGATTTGCTGAAACATTATTACTGTTAATTCCTTATGTATTTGCCATTGTTGCACTCTCTCTTTTAATTACAGCTATTGTAAAAAACATGCAGCAATTTAATGCTATACTACCGATTATTTCAGTTAGTATGGCAATGATTGGTGGAGCATATTGGCCAATTGAGATTGTGGAGTCGAAGTTATTATTAACCTTGGCGAAAGCTGATCCGCTTTATTATGGGATGCAGGCTCTAGAAGGCATAGTGGTGTATGGCTATCCGCTGTCAGAGGTTTTAATACCAGTTAGTGTTTTAGTATTAATGGGTGTAGGGATGATGGGAATTGGCATCCATTTAATGGAAAGAAGACATATTTAAATCAAAATAAATGGAATCGATGATACGATAAGTCACTCTCTCCGGAAATATACATTGCTCTTCAGGCAGATGGTGAGCTTCGCTGTCCTTATTTCTATAAGGCATTCACCGATGTCGCTTTTGGAGTATAGGTATAGTTCCGGAGCTGATTTTATGTAGGTAACTTCCATGTATTTTTCCCTCCTAGAGCTTTTATTGAAAAATAATGTGTAATCTTGGTGAGGTTACAAATATCTACCAAAAAGAATTTTAAATTTTGTGTAAAATTTCTAGTATAATAGTATGATAGACAACAAGAGTAAACTCTAGGGGGAAATATGGTGAAGAGAAGGATTATACAGGGCTTAGCTGGACTATTTATTATTTTATTCATTATAGATGTTATGGCCAGTTTTTATTTTTATGATTTAGCGATAAGTCGAGGACCAAAGGATTTCTTAAGTGGGAATAAGGACCTTGAAGTATCTGCTGAAACGATGGATGTGCTATTAGAAGGTGGCTGGCGTGATTGGGTAGCTGACCAGGAGTTTGAATATATGGAGATGACGTCACGGGATGGTCTGTTACTTCAAGGCTATTTCCTTGAGGCAAAAAAACCGACGAATAAGCTTGTTATCGCTGCTCATGGGTATTTAGGCCGTGGAAGTGATATGGGCTTATACGGCCAGTACTATTATGAGGAATTAGGGTATAACTTCTTTACTGCTGATTCACGAGGTCATGGTAAAAGTGAAGGCAATTACTATGGATTTGGTTGGCCGGACCGATTAGATTATGTCGATTGGATTCATTTATTGATTAATAAGTTAGGTCCGGATACAGAGATCATTCTTCATGGATTATCAATGGGAGCTGGCACGGTTCTAATGACGGCGGGGGAGGAGCTACCGGATAATGTGAAAGTAGTAATTGCTGATAGTCCGTATACAACTGTCCATGATTTGTTCTCCTATCAGATTGATAGAATGTTTAGCCTTCCTGCTTTTCCCTTTATTCATTCTACAAGTCTCCTAACGAAAGCACGAGCTGGATATTCGTTTAAGGAAGCTTCTGCACTAGAGCAAGTGAAAAAAGCAAAGGTACCTATTTTGTATATAACAGGGAATGGTGATACCTTTGTTCCGACAGAAATGACACATGAGCTCTATGAACATACGAAAAGTAAGGCTGAGCTAGTGACCTTTGACGGGGCGAACCATGGCGAGTCGTTTGTCATGGATGAGGCGAGGTATAAGCAGGTATTGAATACGTTTCTTAAGGATAATTTAGATAATGAATAGGATAAAATAGCGTAAAAAGGCGAGTGTCTCTATTTTTCTATGAAGACACTCGCCATATTTCATTTCAATCGCTATTTTACAAATACTTGTCAAACCAGCGTAAAATATGATTTAAACGTTCTACACGCATTTCTGGCTTTCCACTACGACTTAGTTCATGATTAGCACCTGGGAAGCGAACGAATTCTACTTCTTTTTTCAAATGTTTTAATGCTACAAAGAACTGCTCCCCTTGCTCAATTGGGCAACGGTAATCTAACTCACCATGCAAAATTAATAGTGGAGTTTCTACCTTATCTGCATATTTTAAAGGCGAGATATCCCATAATGCTTTAGGGTCGTCTAGTAAATCATAGCCGTGCTGCCATTTGTTGAAGAAGTAACCAATGTCACTTACTCCATAGAAGCTAAGCCAGTTACTAATAGAACGCTGTGTAACTGCAGCTTTGAAGAGATTAGTGTGACCTACAATCCAGTTCGTCATGAAACCACCATAGCTTCCTCCTGTTACACCTAGTCGTTCTTGGTCGATGAAATCATATGTCTCTAATGCATAATCCACGGCAGACATAACGTCACCGTAATCGCCACCACCATAGTCACCACGGCAAGCATCAACGAATTTTTGACCATAACCATGGCTTCCGCGAGGATTCGTATACAAGACAACATAGCCTTGAGCTGCTAGTAACTGCATTTCGTGGAAGAAGGTTTGTCCATACATAGCATGTGGGCCACCATGAACCTCTAGTACTAATGGATATTTCTTTCCTTCTTCAAATCCATAAGGACGTAACACCCAACCATGAATATCCCAGCCGTCTTTCGCTTTAAAGGTAATGCTTTCTGGAATGCTCGTTGCAACATTGTCTATAAATTCGCGGTTTGCATCTGTTAGCTGTTCTACATTAGCTTTTGAATCTAGTAAATAGAAATTACATGGAACAGTAGGTGTGCTCACCCCGATAACAAAGCTCTCATTTGTTGGATGATAGCTGAAACCAAATACATGGCTGTCTGCTTGATATAAGCTTTTTAATTCTCCAGTTAAGCTGACTTCATAAAGATTGACAGCACCATTATCTGATCCAATGAAAAATACTTTATTCTCATCACTTGACCATACTGGACCACCTTCTGAACCGCCTAGGCGAGTGTCACCTACCATTAAATCGCCAAGCTGGAAGTCCCAGTCTTCACTTAGACATACTGTTTCTTTCGTTTGAACATCATAGACATAAAGCTCTGTTAAAGTCGCATTTAAATATTGTTGTTTATGTCCTAGATAAGCAATCTTATTTCCACTTGGAGAATATTTTGCTGTGTAGTAAGCACCGTCACCATCTGTTAGTCGTGTAATAGCTTTTGTAGCCGTATCTAATAGATAGATATCACTCTTTAGCTCGTAATCCGATTCTTCACTTAAATTAGCTGAGAATAGAATGGTTGAGCCGTCTGGGGAAATATCTTGATAGCTGTAGTGATGGTCACCTTCTGTTAATTGGGTGAAGGTTTCTTTTTCCACGTCATAAAGAACAATATGAGCTTTCTTATCATCAAGGAATCCTTGTGCATCAGATTTGTATTTTAGATTCGTAACATGAAGTGGTTGTTTACTTTTTTCTTCTTTTTCTTTTTGGAGTTCTTCCTTTGACAGTTCCTTTTGATTGGTAACATCGTCATCTTTGTCTAATGAAGCAGTGAATAGGATTAATTTTCCGTCTTTGGACCATTCCGCATTGACAGCACCATTTTTAAAGGTCGTAAGCTGCTTTGCTTCACCACCGTCTAAAGGAAGTAGCCATAGTTGTGGCACACCACTTCGGTTGGATTGGAATAGCACCTTCGTTCCATCCGGAGAAAAACGGGGGTTGCTATTTTTATGGTGACCGAATGTCCATTGTTTAGCTGTTTTCTCGTTTAGGTCTTGAACAAATAGATTGGATTCGTATTCTTTTTTATCATTGATTGTAGTTGAAACATAAGCATATGTAGTTCCATCAGGAGCAAACTGTGGATCACTAAATACTTCCAAGCTCATAAAATCTTCTGTCGTGATTGCGCGTTTTGTCATTGATTAAACCTCCGATTTCTAAATTGGATTTCCTGCAGATGGAATATTTCGAAAATTAACCGTCTGTATAGGGCTAACTAGCGTATTGTCAACAGAGAAGACGAATACTTATTTCCCATTTTAAACTACTTCGGGTTTCGAAGCAATTGCAAATTGCTAGTTTAGTTGTTTTTGTTGTAGCCAATCCGTTAATTGTTTTCTATTTTTAAAAATATGGATATCTTTGTTCGTTAAGTTTGCTAATCTTTTATACATTTTGGGTGCTTTATTTTTGTTGTAATCTTTTGTCCAGCGGATGAAGTCTATGTTTAATCGCTCATGACAGCCCTCTGCCATGTCTGGTCTTGTCCGATTCCGATATTGAATTCTTCTTTTTGTTATCCCATATAATGTACGTAGGGTTGAGTAGTTTAAGAAAATAATCGTATCCGCATCCGCAAACCGATTTGGTAAGGTTGCGCTATAGTTGCCATCAATGATCCAGATATCCTGCTTTAATATTTCATCATGTTTTTGGATTAGTTCGGTATCCTCACTTGGCTGCCAGTTCGGCTTCCAATATAAGGAATCCATATGATAGACAGGGATATTAAGTTTGTCGCCAAGCTGCCTTGCTAAGGTTGATTTTCCAGCTCCCGGATTTCCTATAATGGTGATTTTCTTCATTTTGACCTCCTTATGGATAAAATGGTGTGAAAGAAAGTAGGGCTGTCTCATTAAGGGAATTTTCCCGGATAATAAGACAGCCGTTCATTATGCGTTTGCTATGATGTTTTCGTTTATATTGGCATCTTTCTCGTATGCTGCTTGTAGCTTTCTTGTTATTTCACCAGGCTTTCCGTCTTGAACTAGTTTCCCATCTACCTGAACAATAGGCATAACCTCGGAAGTACTGCTAGATAAGAAGAGTTCATCAGCTTCTGTCATTTCCTCTAAGGTAAAAGCTTCCTCGATAAATGGAATGGATAATTTATCGACGAATCGTTCAATTGCCATCCGAACACACCCATGTAAGATGTTGTTTGTTGCAGGATGTGTATAGATCGTGCCGTTTTTAACTAAATAAACATTCGCAGCAGAGCATTCCGTTACCCGACCATTTCGATGAAGGATTGCCTCATAACAGCCATGCTCTTTTGCTTCTTGCTTAGCCATGACATTAGGTAATAGATTCAAGCTTTTTATAAAACAATGCTCCCAACGGATATCACGGTGGGTAATGACCTGAACGCCGTTTCGTAAAGCTTCTAGATTACGAGCAAGAGGCTGTACATAGGCATAGACATTTGGTTCCACATCGGTCGGGAAGACATGGTCACGAGGTGCTGAACCTCTGGATACTTGCATATATACCTTTCCATCTTCTGTTACATTGTTACGTTCTAATAATTCTAATAGTAATTTTTTTAATTCCTCTTTAGATTGCGAGAGTTTAATTTTAATAGCTTCTGTAGAACGATATAATCGATCGATATGTTCATCTAATAAGTAATAGTTTCCTTTGTATACTCGAATAACTTCATATATACCATCGCCAAACTGAAGTGCGCGCTCTTCAATAGGAAATTTTAAACTGTCACGATGGATAAATTTAGCTTGTGATAAGATTACTGGAAATAAAGACAACGCTATTCCCCTCCTTAGTGTTATGACTATTTTATTACTTCCGTATCGTATTGTAAATGATTGTTTTTAGATAATATTTGTATTATTAAAATGGGTTAGACTTGGGAGGGAATGGGGTTTAGAGTTCTGTTTCATACCGACAAAATTGTACAAATTAGCGATAATATTTACAAAAACTATAGAAAAAATTAAAATTTTCCTTGCATCCTGTCGAAAATGTTGCTATAATAATTTTTGCATTCACAAAACATTGTCAATATGTGTGAGTAGTCATAATATACTATATACACTTAATGCGGGTGTAGTTTAATGGTAAAACTCTAGCCACGAGCGAAACATCTACCGAATAACCTACGAGTTGCCCCGAGGAATATGCTTCCTCGAAAAACTAGTAGACGCAGGGGCATGACTTGCGTGAGTAATTATTAAAGTAAATATATAAACTTGATGCGGGTGTAGTTTAATGGTAAAACTCTAGCCTTCCAAGCTAATGTCGTGGGTTCGATTCCCATCACCCGCTCCATACATATGTCCTAACGCAGTGTCTCGTAATTACTTACGAGATGTTGCGTTTTTACTTTTCTTCTACAATAATTCCTCAGAATACTTAACAAAACAATTTCCACGTAGTATGGTAAAGATAATCAGAGAAGGGAGGCATGGCGATGAATACCGACCAGCTTAAACAGGAAATTATTGACTACAGTAAAGAAATTGGTATTGATAAGATTGGCTTCACAACGGCTGATGTGTTCACGGAACTAAAAGAGCGGTTGAAGCGACAGCAAGAGCTAGGGTATCAATCGGGTTTTGAAAAAGGTACCAATGAAGAACGAACGGAGCCAAAACGATTGTTGCCTGAAGCCCAATCCATCATTTCTATTGCCATGGCATACCCTTCCCGGATGAGAAAAGATGCACCTAAGAGTAGGAAGGAAGAACGGAGAGGTTTTTTCTGTCGTGCATCATGGGGGATGGATTACCATGATGTTCTTCGGGACAGACTACAGAAATTAGAACGATTTATCCATGAAAAAGTAACGGATGCTGTTACAAAGGTGATGGTGGACACGGGAGAGTTATCGGACCGTGCCGTAGCAGAGCGTGCAGGAGTTGGCTTTACAGGTAAAAACACCTTGCTGATTACCGAAGAATTTGGTTCCTTTGTATATTTAGGGGAGCTCATTACCAATATTCCATTCATACCAGACAGCCCGATAGAGGATGGTTGTGGAGATTGTCGTAAATGTATTGATGCATGTCCAACTGGAGCGATTGTTCAAGGGGGACAATTGAATGCACAGCGTTGTATTGCTTTTCTAACGCAAACAAAGGATTTTCTTCCTGAAGAGTTTCGTTCCAAGCTTGGAAATCGCGTCTATGGCTGTGACACATGTCAGTTAGTTTGTCCGAAGAATCAGAAGGTCGATTTTCATCATCATCCAGAATTTGAACCTGAAGATGATATTGCTAAACCACTACTTAAACCAATGCTGACCATATCCAATCGGGAATTTAAAGAACAGTTTGGCCATATTTCAGGTTCTTGGCGCGGAAAAAAACCGATTCAACGAAATGCGATCATTGGACTTGGTCATTATAAGGATAAAACGGCAGTAGACGAATTAATTTCCATTATGAATAATGACCCGCGTCCGGTAATTCGTGGTACAGCAGCATGGTCCCTAGGTAAAATCGGAACAGAGGAAGCATTTGATGCAATAACAAAAGCAATGGAAAAAGAATCGGATCAGGATGTGCTTTTTGAAATGGAAAAGGGCTTAGCATTTCGTGAAGTACAATCATCTAAAGGATAGGTGAATGGATTATGGTAACGATTTATTATGGTGAAATTGACACACCAATCGGAAAGTTACTCATTTTGACGGACGGGGAACAACTATACCGCATTGATTACGGAACATTTTCTGAGAATGAATCGAAGGTAATAAATTGGCTGGAAAAGCATATACCACATACTTCCCTTGTTCATGGTGAAGCAAAGGTTGCTCCAATAAAGGACCAGCTTGTTGCGTATTTTCAAAAGGATAGGAAAGAATTCACATTCCGATTTGCCTTCTATGGGACTGCCTTTCAAAAGAAAGTGTGGCAAACACTGGTTGATGAGATTCCTTTTGGAAAGGCAAAAACGTATAAGGATATTGCAATAGCTATTGGAAATCCAAAGGCTGTCCGTGCAGTTGGAGGAGCGATAAACAAGAATCCTTTTTCCATTGTCGTTCCTTGTCATCGTGTCCTCGGATCTGATGGCAGACTTGTGGGTTATAATGGTGGATTGGATAAGAAAGAATATTTATTAAAACACGAAGAAATTTTATCTTAGACACGCCTTCCCTCCATATATATTGTAGTGGAGGGGTTTTATATGAATATACTGAAAAAATTCTGGTTGGAGCTATTTGAATCAAGTGATCCAAAGTTCGATTGGATAGAAAATCATAAATTATTACATGATAAGCGTGATGTCAAGCTTGTTCGAGTACATGGGAAAGGTCATATTTATCAAAGAATGAAGTATGATCAGGAGGAAAAGGTACATTACCATTTACACTTAACTATGCTACTGAAGCAAGGGGATTATTTTACACGGGAAGAACGGACCATCCCGTACGAGTTTATTTTAAAAGATGGCAACATTATGGACCACAAGCAAACACTTGTAAGACAAACGGAAGAACCTCCTGGCAAATTAGAACCTGATTCTGGGCAAAGTGAGTATGACCGATTCAGCTATGATCGCCTTGCTGCAGTTCAGTATGCGGAACGGTGGTGGAATAGTTATAATCCACAATATCGAAAATTCGATGTCGATTGTACTAACTATGTTTCTCAATGTTTGCGTGCAGGTGGAGCGCCAATGAGAGGAGCGCCGAATCGGAGTCAGGGCTGGTGGTATACAGGTGATAATTGGAGTTATAGTTGGGCTGTTGCCCATTCTTTACGATGGTTTTTAGCTGGATCGACGCACGGTTTAAAGGGGACAGAAGTTGATTCTGCCAGCGAACTGCAGCCGGGTGATGTTATTTGCTATGATTTTCAAGGAGATGGCAGGTGGGACCATACCACTATTGTCGTTGCTAAAGATAGGGACGGGATGCCTTTAGTCAACGCTCATACTCAAAACAGCCGACATCGATATTGGTCATATGAAGATTCAAGTGCCTATACACCGAATATAAACTATAAGTTTTTCCGTATTGGTGATTAGTGATATAATAGTTCAGTTACTAGTGCAAAGGAATAAAGCAAGGAGAAATGAATAGTGAGTTTACATGTCGTATTATTTGAACCAGAAATTCCAGCTAATACAGGGAACATTGGAAGAACATGCTTAGCAACAGATACAAAGCTACATTTAATTCATCCATTAGGATTTTCTACGGATGAAAAGGCGGTTCGCCGAGCTGGATTAGATTATTGGCAACATGTCGATATGGCGGAATATCAATCCATATTTGAGTTATATGATAAATATCCACAAGGGAAGTTTTATTATATTGAGAACTTCGGTACAAAGCATTATACCGATTATGATTATAGCAATGTGGAGGAAGACATTTTCTTTGTCTTTGGCAAAGAATCAACAGGATTTCCTAAGGACCTACTAGTAGGAAAAGAAGATCAATGCCTTAGAATTCATATGAATGACAAGGTGCGCTCTTTGAACCTATCCAATACAGCAGCAATCATCATATATGAAGCATTAAGACAACAAGGCTTCCCGAAATTAATCTAGGTTGGACGTCACTCACTAATATCGTGGGTGGCTTTTTTGTTTGCTGTAGCATAAGGGGGATTGTTTGTAACTTTGTTTGGGAGTTTGCGGTGGAAAAGGTAATAGAGGGAGAGTATCAGTGCCCTAATTTGGGAGATTACGGTGGAAAAGGTAACAGAGGAAGTCTGTCAGTGCCCTAATTTGGGAGATTGCGGTAGAAAAGGTAACAGAGGGAGGCTGTCAGTGCCCAAAAAGTAGAAAGCACGGTGAAAAAGGTAACAGAGAGAGTCTGTCAGTGCCCAAAAAGTAGAAAGTGCGGTGAAAAAGGTAACAGAGAGAGTCTATCAGTGACCGAAAATTAGAAAGCACGGTGAAAAAGGTAACAGAGAGAGTCTGTCAGAGCCCAAAAAGTAGAAAGCGCGGTGAAAAAGGTAACAGAGAGAGTCTGTCAGTGCCCAAAAAGTAGAAAGTACAGTGAAAAAGGTAACAGAGAGAGTCTGTCAGTGCCCGAAAATTAGAAAGCACGGTGGAAAAGGTAACAGAGAGAGTCTATCAGAGCCCAAAAAGTAGAAAGTGCCGTAGAAAAGGTAACAGAGAGAGTCTATCAGTGCCCGAAAAGTAGAAAGTGCCGTAGAAAAGGTAACAGAGAGAGTCTATCAGAGCCCAAAAAGGAGAAAGCGCGGTAAAAAAGGTAACAGAGAGAGCACAACCCGGAACTTATCTCCCATAAAAATCCATACTATATCGAGTAATCAAACCCAGACATCCCCCCACAAAACCCCAGCCAAACAAAAAACCAGCTCCAATTCGAAGCTAGTTTCTCTTATTTCGATTATTGATTTTTCTTAGGTACTCCTGGTTTGCCTTCATAGCCAGCAGTGAAGATGGATACTAGAAATGTTACTGAAACACCTATAATTAGGGCTAACTTCATGTTGGGGCCTCCTTTAAATTAAATACATATGTAAGAAAAGTTCATTATATCTGTCCTCATTATAGCGAAAAATATTCAGAATGTGAACTAAGATTGGTTACAATTGTATGAAATGATAAGTAAGAAAATTCGGCAAATTACTAATTCGATACAATTCTAGAATAATGGGCATAAGATATATTGTTTCCGCCCTGAAAATAAGGTATATTAGTTGATGTAGAATTAAGTCAGTTCTATAATAGAATTGCAATTAAAAACCGTTTTCATACGGAGAAATGTTAACTTCTAATGGGGGTATAAGACGTGGCACAAAATGATGAATCTTCACAAAGATTCTGGGGAGAGTTTCATGGTCCTAACATGGGGTATGTGGAAGAACAGTATGAGCTATATAAAGAGGACCCTCAAGCTATTGATCAGTCTTTAAGACAGTTGTTTGATCAATATGGAGCTCCTAATTGGTTGGGCACTTCAACCGATAGTATTCAACAAAGTTCTACAAGCACTTCCATAAGCGATGTCAAGAAAATTACCTCAACCTATAGATTAGTTGAGGCTATTCGTCGTTTTGGACATTTGGAAGCAGATATTTACCCAGTAAATATTAACGAGGAAAGAAAATCGGAATTACTTAACCCACAGACCTATGGTTTAACAGAAGCAGATTTAAAAGAAATTCCTGCTAATTGGGTTTGGGAAAAAGCGCCTGTCGGTGTGGATACAGCGCTTGATGTCGTTCGTGAACTAAGAAAATATTATACGGGTACGATTACATTTGAATATGACCATGTAGATAGTGATAAAGAAAGAGCATGGTTATCCGATTATATTGAGTCAGGAAAAGCTCGTCTAGATTTAACCAATGAAGAGAAAAAGCAACTATTAGATCGTTTAGCAAACGTAGAAGGTTTTGAAGGATTTTTACAGAAGACTTTTGTCGGACAAAAGCGTTTCTCTATTGAGGGACTAGAATCCATGGTTCCTATGCTTGATCATATTGTTAAATATGCGACAGAAGATAAAGTGGAAAATATTATGATGGGGATGGCACACCGTGGTAGATTAAGTGTGCTAGCGCATATATTAGGTAAACCAATGGATAAAATCTTCTCTGAATTCCATCATTCACCGAACAAGGAGTTAATTCCTTCAGAAGGTTCTAGAGGCATTAACTATGGATGGACTGGAGATGTTAAATACCATTTTGGTGCGGTTAAGGATGTAAAAGATGGAGAAGAAACAACGATAAAGATTACTTTAGCACATAATCCATCACATCTGGAATTTGTTAATCCGGTAGTAGAAGGATTTGCTAGAGCAGCACAGGATGATCGTACGCAAAGTGGTTATCCAAAGCAAGATGTTTCTAAAGCGATTCCAGTATTAATTCATGGTGATGCTGCATTTATCGGGGAAGGTGTCGTTGCAGAAACATTAAATCTGGCAAATTTACCTGGATATAGAACCGGTGGAACATTACACATCATTGCGAATAACTTGCTAGGGTATACAACGGACAGGGAGGATGGCCGTTCAACTCGTTATGCAAGTGATTTAGCAAAAGGATTCGAGATTCCAGTTATTCACGTAAATGCGGACGACCCAATTGCTTGTGTGTCAGCGATTAAACTCGCTTATGACTATCGTCAGAAGTTCAACAAGGATA